>NZ_JAMYLP010000023.1:0-72886 GCF_040318085.1 Mesorhizobium sp. M1322 | reverse complement strand
GCGCCCACCCCGGGCGGCGCCCCCCCCCGCCCACACCCCCCCCCCCCCGCCCCCCGCGCCCCCCGCGGGGGGCGGGGGCGGCGGCTGGGCGAGCCGCGTCAGCCCGACGGGGAGGATCGACAGCGCGGTGAAGGCGATGCCGATCATCGGCGCGTCCGCAGTCCTTATATCGATCAGCGCCAGTGTGGAGTAGCCGACACCGAGCCCAGCGACATAGGCGACGTAGAAAAAGGCCATGACCCTGCCGCGTATGGCGTTGGCGATGACGTCGTTCAGCCAGCTTTGCGCAACGATGAACAGGCCGCATATGGCAAAGCCGTAGAGCGCGCGTGCCGCGATCCACGACAGCGGGTGCGGCCCGGCCCCGACGGCCGCGTTCGACAGCACGATCAGCGCCGACAGCACCATGAACGCGCGAGCATGGCCGACGCGCCGCACCAGCGGACCGGTAAGGATGCAGCCTGCCAGGCCGCCGGCCGAAAGGCCGGTGACGATCAGCCCGGCCCAGGTCGGATCGAAGCCCTCGGCGCCGAGCCGGACCGGGATATAGGCGAACATCAGTCCGTTGCCGACCGCAACCAGCGCCATCGACAGGACGACGCTGGCAATAGCGATCGCCGGGGCTGGCGGGCTGCCCTGCGCCGGATCGCGTCTGGTCTGGTTTCGCTCGAGAATCGTCATGCCCGCGCAGGATCGCCTACAGATCGGGGAAAGACAGCCGCAAATGCGACATCAGCGGTCTTCCCTTCTTCCCTTGTGGGAGAAGGAGACTCCTATCCCTTAGCCATCTTGCGGATCGCGGTCGACGACAGTGACGAGCGCGGGCCGTGGATGAAGGTCCAGGCCGGCGCCTTCATCCGGGCGAGCCGCGGCGCGTCGCCCTCGTCGACACGCGCGTAATCGAAGGTCTTGGCGACAACCGACGACAGGAACGACAGCGTCGCGCCAGGGCGGTCGACAACCGCGATCGGAAACGTCATCACGATCTGGCGCCAGCGCTGCCAGCGGTGGAAATCGCGAAGCGAATCGGCGCCCATGATCCAGACGAAGTCGATGCCTGGGTTGCGCCCCTTGACCAGGGCCAGCGTGTCGGCGGTGAAGCGGACATAATGGGTCGCTTCGAAGGCGGTGACCTTGACCTTGGGGTTCCGGGCGATCTGCTCGGACAGGCGCAGCCGCTCGGCCAGCGGCGCCAGTTCCCGCGCGCTCTTGAGCGGATTGCCCGGCGTCACCATCCACCACAGCTGATCGAGCGCCAGGCGTCTGAGCGCGATCTCGGCGACCAGTGCATGACCGGCATGGGCAGGATTAAACGACCCGCCAAACAGCCCAACGGCCAAGCCCTTTTCGGCATGCGGCATCTTCAAATAGTGGGAAGGAACGAGCTGTTCGGACTGCGAAAGCATGTGTCAGGCACCCCCCTCTGTCCTGCCCTCTTTGCCAAACCTTGGCATCTCCCCCTCAAGGGGGGAGACTGGCGGCTTCATCGCAGGCGCAAATCTTGCAGCGTCGGCGATCGGCGAAAACAGAAACGACAGCCAATCTCCCCCCTTGAGGGGGAGATGTCCGGCAGGGCAGAGGGGGGTGGCTGGGCGCACGCCTCTCAGGCTCTAACGGCGAATAGCTTCAAGGCCTCACCTGTCCCGTCCCGCGCACGCGGTACTTGAACGAGGTCAGTTGCTCGACCCCGACCGGGCCGCGCGCATGCATTTTGCCGGTGGCGATGCCGATCTCGGCGCCCATGCCGAATTCGCCGCCATCGGCGAATTGGGTCGAGGCATTGTGCAGAAGGATCGCCGAATCGATCTCGTTGAAGAACCGTTCGACGGCGTTCGCATCCTCGGCGATGATCGCCTCGGTATGGTGCGAGGAGAACGTCTCGATATGCTCGATCGCGCCGACAACGCCGTCGACCAGTTTTACCGCGATGATAGCATCGAGATATTCGGTCACCCAGTCGGCGGCGCTCGCCGGTTTGGCGTCAGCAAATACTTTCAGCACCTCGGCGTCGGCATGGATTTCGCACCCTGCCGCGCGCAACGCCTCGAGGATCGGCACCAGATGGGTGGCGGCCACCGCGCGGTCGACCAGCAGCGTCTCGGCCGCGCCGCAGACGCCGGTGCGCCGCATCTTGGCGTTGACCGCGATCCTGACCGCCATGTCGAGATCAGCCGAGTGGTCGATGTAGAGATGGCAGATGCCCTCGAGATGGGCGAAGACCGGCACCCGCGCCTCGTTCTGGACGCGTTCGACCAGGTTCTTGCCGCCGCGCGGAATGATAACGTCGATATTGCCGGAAAGCCCTTTCAGCATCTCGCCGACGGCGGCGCGATCGGTGGTCGGCACCAACTGGATGGCATCTTCAGGCAAATTGGCCGTCTTCAGCCCTTCGACCAGGCAGGCATGGATCGCCGCCGAGGAGTTCAGCGAATCCGAGCCGCCGCGCAGGATCACCGGATTGCCGGCCTTAAGGCAAAGCGCGCCGGCATCGGCCGTCACGTTCGGCCGGCTCTCATAGATAACGCCGACGACGCCGAGCGGCGTGCGCACGCGTTCGATATGCAGGCCATTCGGCCGGTCCCATTCGGCAATGACATCGCCGACCGGATCGCTGAGTTCGGCGATTTCGCGGATGCCGTCGGCCACGGCGTGGATGCGCGCGGGATCAAGCTTCAGCCGGTCCATGAACGAGGCGGAAAGCCCCGACTTGTGGCCGTTCGAGATGTCGATGGCATTGGCGTCGAGAATATCCTGATCGCGGCAGATAATCGCCTCCGCCATGGCGACCAGTGCGGCGTTCTTGGCGGCGGTCGTGGCGACGGCCAGCGGTCGGGCGGCAGCCCGCGCACGTCGGCCGATATCGGCCATCAGCGCGGCAGTGTCGTCCCGGGATTTTTCATGCAGCTTCAGCATGGCTCATCCTCCACTGGTTACTTGCTCACCGGCCCATACTGGTCTGCGGGATGGCTCACCACAAGGTCGTCGCGGTGGATCATCGTCGATCGCGCTTCGTAGCCTAGCACGGTTTCGATCTCGGCTGTTTTCAAGCCAGCGATCCTTACGGCATCGGCGGCATCGTAGGCAACCAGTCCGCGGGCGATCTCGCGGCCTTCGGGCGACAGGATCGCCACCGTGTCGCCGCGCGAGAAATTGCCGCTGACCAGTTTGACGCCTGCCGGCAGCAGCGACTTGCCCGACAGCAGCGCACCGATGGCGCCGGCATCGACGGTCAGCCGGCCAGCCGGTTCGAGCTGCCCGGCGATCCACGTCTTGTAGCCTTTGACCGGATTGGCGCTCGGCCGGAAGAAAGTCGCCCGCTCGCCACGTTCGATCGCCAGCAGCGGCGACAGGCGGGTGCCTGATGTGATGATCATGGCGGTGCCGGCGGCGGTGGCAATCTTGCCGGCATCGAGCTTGGTGCGCATGCCGCCGCGTGAAAGCTCCGAAGCGGCCGCACCCGCCATTGCCTCGATCTCGGCGGTGATGCGGTCAACGACCGGAATGAACCGGGCTTGCGGGTCGCGCGCCGGCGGCGCCGTGTAGAGCCCGTCAATATCGGAGAGCAGCACCAAGAGATCGGCGCCCATCATGGTGGCGACCCGCGCCGCCAGCCGGTCGTTGTCGCCATAGCGGATTTCGGAGGTTGCCACCGTGTCGTTCTCGTTGATGACCGGCACCGCCTTCATCTTGAGCAGCGTCGAGATTGTCGCGCGCGCATTGAGATAGCGGCGGCGCTCTTCGGTGTCGCCGAGCGTCAGCAGGATCTGGCCCGATTTCAGGCCGCCTTTGCCGAGCGCATCCGACCAGGCACCAGCCAGCGCAATCTGCCCGACGGCCGCCGCCGCCTGGCTCTCCTCGAGCTTCAGTGCCCGCTTGCCGAGGCCTAAAATGGTGCGGCCAAGCGCGATCGCGCCGGACGACACGACGAGGATCTCGGCGCCACCTTCGGCCAGCACGGCGATGTCGTCGGCAAGCGAGGCCAGCCAGTCGCGCTTCAGGCCGGTCGTGCGGTCAACAAGCAGCGCCGAGCCGATCTTGACGGTGATGCGCCGGTATTTTTTCAGCGACTGCGCGGCCATTGCTATTTGTTCCAGCGCGTCTCGACCGGCGTGGCGACAGCTTCGCGCGCCTCGGCCACGACCGTCATCAGCGCGCGCAGAACGGCTTCGACGCCTTCGCCGGTGACCGCGGACAAAAGCATCGGCGCGCGGCCGGTGGCGCGTTTCAGCGAAGCAATCTTCTTCTTGCGTGCGTCGGCATCGAGCGTATCGACCTGGGAAAGTGCTACGATCTCGACCTTCTCGACCAGCCCATGGCCATAGGCATCGAGTTCGGTGCGTACGGTCTTGTAGGCCTTCCCCGGATTTTCTTCCTGCGCCGAGACGAGGTGCAGAAGGACGCGCGTGCGTTCGACGTGTCCGAGGAAGCGGTCGCCGATGCCGACGCCTTCATGCGCGCCTTCGATCAGGCCGGGAACGTCGGCGATGACGAACTCGCGCCCATCGATGCGGGCCACACCGAGGCCCGGATGCAGTGTGGTGAAGGGATAATCGGCGATCTTCGGCTTGGCCGCGGTGACGGCGGCGAGAAAAGTCGACTTGCCGGCATTGGGAAGGCCAACCAGGCCGGCGTCGGCGATCAGCTTGAGCCTGAGCCAGATGTTGAGCTCTTCGCCCGGTTGGCCGGGGTTTGCACGGCGCGGCGCCTGGTTGGTCGAGGTCTTGAAATGCTGGTTGCCGAAGCCGCCATTGCCGCCCTTGGCAAGCAGGAAGCGCTGGCCGACCACCGTCATGTCGCAGATCAGCGTCTCGTTGTCCTCGGCAAAGACCTGCGTTCCCGCCGGCACTTTCAGCGTCACGTCGGCGCCCTTGGCGCCGGTCATGTTGCGGCCCATGCCGTGCGTGCCGGTCTTGGCCTTGAAATGCTGCTGATAGCGATAGTCGATCAGCGTGTTCAACCCATCGACCGCCTCCACCCAGACATCGCCGCCGCGGCCGCCGTCGCCGCCGTCCGGACCGCCGAATTCGATGAACTTTTCGCGCCGGAACGACACTGAACCAGCGCCGCCGTCGCCGGAGCGGATGTAGACCTTGGCTTGATCGAGAAATTTCATCGGATTGCTGAGTTTCTGCTAGTGGCCTTGCGGCATTGCTCTAAACCTTCGGCACTGCTCTAAACCAAGGCGGGGCGAAGGGCGAGGCTGTTTATGAACATGGCCGGAGTCGCAATGCAGCTCGTAACCTACAACATCCACTACGGCGTTGGCCTCGACGGCCGCTACGATGTCGGCCGCATCGCCGATGCCGTGCGCGGCGCCGACGTAATCGCGCTGCAGGAGGTCTCGCGCAACAACCCCAACAATGGCGGCGGCGACATGGTGGCCGAGCTTGGCGAGGCGCTGCCCGAATATTTCGCCGTCTATGGCAGCAATTTCGAGGCCAATGTCGGCTCGCGTCTGGAAAACGGCCGCGCCATCACCACCACCTTCCAGCTTGGCAACATGGTGCTGTCGAAGACGCCCGTTCATCTGTCGCGCAATCTCCTTTTGCCGCGCAGCCGCAGTTTCGATGTGATGAATTTCCAGCGCGGCGCGCTGGAGGCGCTGATCGAGACGCCGCTTGGTTTCATCCGCTTCTATTCCACCCATCTCGACCATCGCAGCCCGGTCGAACGCGCCAGCCAAATCCGGTTTCTGCGCCAGCGCCTGTTGAACTACGCGATCGAGGGGAAGCCGCCATTCGCAGGCCGGCCTCACCTGAATCTCAACATGCCTAGAAATGCACCCAGTTCCTGAGGCTGGTCCAGGTCCTGCGATCGAGACGGTAGCGCTCGACCGGCACCTGGCCGGCGACGATCGAGTTCAGCATGCCCTGGCCGGCATACTGGAAGCCGCATTTGTGGATAACCCGGCGCGAGGCCGGATTGATGACCCGCGTCGAGGCATGCAGCACCTGGATCGCCGTCTTCTGGAAGGCGAGGTCGACGAGCGCGTGGGCTGCCTCCGTCGCATAGCCGCGCTTCCAGTAGGGCTCGCCGATCCAGTAGCCGAGCTCCAGCCCGCGATCGGTGGTGTTGAGTCCGGCGCAACCGACGAAGGTTTCGGTACCGGCCAGCGTCAAGGCATAGGCAATCCCGGCCCGGCGCGATGCCGTCATCGCAAGGAAGGCGCGTGCCTCGGCCTCGCCATAGGGGTGCGGCATGCGGGCCAGCATTTCGGCGACGTGGCGGTTGTCGGCGAGCACCACCAGTTGCTCGATATCGCTTTCGCGCGGCGCCCGCAGGACCAGCCGCTCGGTCACCAGGACCGGGCAATCTATCGCGTAACTTTCACCGTCTGTGTCTTCCGCTTCGGCAACCATGTCAGTCCTCCAGGCAAGAAAAAGGGGAGATGGAAACCCATCTCCCCTGATCCATTTCCTGGCTTTGCCAGACACCGGTTCCCGAGATGGGTGCCGGTGTTCTCGTACGGAACCGGCTACTCCGCGGCCTTCGTCATCGGGTTCACCGATACGTAGGTTCTGCCATTGGCTTTTTTGTTGAAGGTGACTGCGCCAGCTTCGAGCGCAAACAGCGTGTGATCCGTGCCAATGCCGACATTGGTGCCGGGATGCCACGTCGTGCCACGCTGACGAATAATGATGTTGCCCGGAATCACAGCTTCGCCGCCGAACTTCTTCACGCCGAGCCGCTTGGAATGGGAGTCGCGACCATTGCGCGACGAACCGCCAGCTTTCTTGTGTGCCATCTAACTAACTCCGATGCGCCGCAGGGCGCTTAAAAGGTCTTATGAACGCGTTCGCGTTCCGTTTCAAGTCCGATCCGGCGACGATTGCGCCGGCTCGCCTTACTTCTTCGCCAATTCCTTGGCCTGCTCGCGCCAGTCCGTGATCTGGTCGGTGCTGAACGGCATATGCTCATCGATCTTGGCGACATCCTTGTCCGACAGCTTGGCGATCTGCGCGAAGGTCGTGATGCCCTGTTCGTTCAACTGGCCGGCCGCAACCGGGCCGATGCCCTTGATCACGGTCAGATCGTCCGGCTCGCCCTTCGGCGCCTTGAACAGCGGCGCGGCAGTTTCGCTTGCCTTGGCTTCCTTCTTCGGCGCTGCCTCTGCCTTGGCTTCGGTCTTCGGCGCAGCCTTTGCCTCGGTCTTGGCCGCAGCCTTCTTCGTCGGCTTGGCACCATCCAGCAGGATCTCGGCGATCCGCACGGTGGTCAAAAGCTGACGATGGCCGATCTTGCGGCGCGAATTCTGCCGGCGGCGCTTCTTAAAGGCGATAACCGTGCGGTTCTTGCCCTGTTCGACGACTTCGGCGGTGACCGAGGCGCCGTCGACGAACGGCGCGCCGAACGTCACATTCTCGCCCTCGCCATGCGCGAGCACATGGCCGATCTCGACGATATCGCCGACCTGGCCTTCGACTTTTTCGATCTTCAGAAGATCGTTGGCGGCGACGCGATACTGCTTGCCGCCCGTTTTGATGACTGCGAACATTTTTTGCCTTTCGCTGTTCGGTCGGCCTTGATGAACCGCTTCAGGCGGTTCGGCCGTCTTTTTGTCAGTCTGCGGGTTCAAAAAACAAGCGGCGCGGAAGAACCCTCCACGCCGATTGCGCGCTGTCCCTAACCGAAGGTTCGGCGCGAGTCAAGGCAAGCGGTCGCAGGCGAGTCGCGAACGTGCTCAGGCTAAGCGGCGACAAACATCGAGAACCCGGGCGGCAGCCTGACAAGAAGCCGGTTCGCCGGGCAGATTGGCCTTGTAACCTGTCCGCCCAGCCGTTATCTAGTGCGCCGCGCCGACAACGGCGGACCATGACCGCGGAGAGGTGGCAGAGTGGTCGAATGCACCGCACTCGAAATGCGGCATGGGTGCAAGCCCATCGGGGGTTCGAATCCCTCCCTCTCCGCCAGAAACCGCCGGTCCTTTCTGGACTCATAGTTTTCAAGTCTGCACCGCGACGATAGAACCACGTGCCCGCAGCAGGAGAACCGCGTGCCCGCGGCAGGCGGTATTATCGCCGCCTCAGTTTCTGGATCAGGTCTTGAAAATCCGCGAGAGGAAGCCGCGGATCGGACGTTGCGGCTCGTATGCTGTTAGCCTCTGAACCTTTCAGCACTCGCCCGTTGCTGAGAACAACAAGATAGGGAGGAAGCATTCGAGCCCGAAGCCTTTTGGATACAAGGTTCCTCGAAATGGTTCAGGGCTTCGTTCGATGATTGCTGTAATCTGAGAAGAGCCAAGCCTCCCGCCTTGAATATTGCGAAACATTCCGCTGTCGAAACTAATGTCTTCGAACGCAATTGGGCGCTGCGATTGACATCTGATTGCCACATGCTTGCTCTTTGCTGGCCCGCCTCGACTGGTCACCGCAGCAAACAACGGAAGCTCTTTCTCCGAACCTTCGCTATCAATGAAGTGTGTCCATAGAATCGTTTGCGTCGGCTCCCGATCTTCGGGCTTTGCCATCGTTAGCTGTTCGCAGAATAGGACTTGAGGGTCTCGGGCGCTCCTTAACAGCGCCGCTATCTTCTCGGGCCTTGGGCGCTGGCTGACGCCCCAGAAAAATTCCCCATCGGAGAGCTGCCTTTGGAGGTCCTTCCATTTCAAAATTTGTTGAACAGTGAGACCGGCCTCTCCTCCAACTTTCGACCAGCCGAATCTTTTTGGCCAATTCGTCTTATCCATGACACTTTCTCTATCTTCCACTGCGGAATCCGCCCAAGGGATCAGCTCTGTAGGATTGAGCGATAAGCGAAGGCGAGGAACTGACGATGACGCGCAGTGCTGCGTTGGGTGGCTAAGCCCAAGTGGAGCCTGCGGGCATTACCTCATGATCTTCAGCCAAGAGAGCCACCTCGGGATTATGTTGATGATGTTAAAAACGCTGCTCGAGCCCTGTGGCGATCCGGTCCCGTTCGCCGGCTCGAAGGCTGACCTGCTTGACGCAGCGATGGTCGAACTCAATGGCGCCAAGTTCTGAGCAGCACCACGTGAGGGCTGAGACCCAACTTCGAGCTTGTTATCCAACATGTAGATGCCTGCGGCCAGTTGCATCGTAATCAATGCGTCCTGGAGGGCGTTGTGATACGCGCTCGTGTGGGCGGGCATACACATCAATTCTGCGGCCTCTTGCAAGCCGATCCGGCTGCGAACGTTACCACGCGTTCGCTCATAGAAGCACATGCGCTCCATGGTGCAGTACCATCCCGTGGTCGTCAGTCGCGGTTTCGTCGCCCGCCGGCACTCCGCATCGATAAAGGATCGGTCGAAAGTACAGTTGTGGGCTATGAGCGGGCGGCTTCCCACAAAATCTCTCAAGCCGTCGACGATGTCTGCGAAACGTTCTTCTCCGGCCACGTGGGCATCGGTTATTCCATGGACCGCAGAAGCGGCTGCGGGAATCCTGCACTCAGGATTGACCGTGCAGTAGTACGTCTTAACTTCATCTCCACTGTGAGCAATAAACCTACGGAAATCGACCCTCACTGCCCCGACCGAGACAATGCGATCTTTTTTGGGATCGAGGCCGGTTGTCTCGACGTCAATGATCACAGCTTCAGAGAACCCGCGAAACGGCCCATCCCCCTCAAACACTAATACGGCCCTCCAGACGGAGATGCTGCTGCAAATTCTGGCGGTGGTCAATCAACCAACTATCAAGGGTCTATCAAGGGTCTCCTGATGGTTTCCACTGCGCAATACGCCATCCGGCCTGCTGCTTAAAATGCAGTGTGCGCCAGCCCAGGGAGCACGGCATTCTGACGGAACCCCAATCACCTTTACCGTTCCGAAATCGACGCCGACGAATCTGTTCACCTTCGAGACGGGCCCTTCCGCCATCTGCGACTGATGAATCTGCCTCATGACGACATGCGGATTTTGCCGCCTAATCGATCGCCGGCGTCGTCACTTATTCTATTTCAGACATTCGCAACACTGCCGCGCAGCCGAGGAATGAGCATGGCCGGCAGGCCTGCGACAGTTCAGGACGATCAAAGGAGACAGACATGAACAAGCAGATCGGAATCGAGAGCACGGCGGAACCGCAGTCCAGTGTCGACTTTGGCCGGCGTGACCTCCTGAAGCTGACCGGCGCCGGCGTCGCCGCGCTCGGTGCGGCGTCGCTCTTCAGCATCCCCTTCGCAAAGGCTCAAGATATGTCAAACGGCGCCAACAACTTCTACACCAGCGACCAGGTGGCGCTCGAAAAGATTGCCTTCAAAAGCCAATACAAGATGAATGTCGCGGGCAACCTGTTCATTCCCAAAGACCTCGACCGCAATGCGCGCCATCCTGCGCTCGTCGTCGGGCATCCGATGGGTGCGGTGAAGGAGCAGAGCGCAAATCTTTACGCCACCAAAATGGCCGAACAGGGCTTCGTCGCCATGTCCATCGACCTGCCGTTCTGGGGCGAAAGCGAGGGCGAGGCCCGCCAGATCGTTTCGCCGGACGTCTACGCCGAAGCGTTCAGCGCCGCGGTCGATTTCCTGGGCACACAGTCATTCGTCGACAGAAACCGCATCGGCGCGATCGGCGTCTGCGGTAGCGGCAGTTTCGTCATCGGCGCGGCCAAGATCGACCCGCGGATGCGCGCCATCGCGACCGTCAGCATGTACGACATGGGGGCCGCGAACCGCGACGCGCTTAACCATTCGCTGAGCGTCGAGCAGCGCAACCAGATTATTGCTGCAGCTGCCGAGCAGCGCTGGGCCGAGTTTGAAGGCGGCGCGGTCGAATATACCGGCGGCACTGTACACGAGCTGACCGCCAACACCCATCCCATCCAGCGGGAGTTCTATGACTTCTACCGCACGCCGCGGGGTGAATTCACGCCCGCAAGCGCAAACCCGCAGATCACCACGCACCCGACGCTGACCAGCAATGTCAAGTTCATGAACTTTTACCCGTTCAACGACATCGAGACGATCTCGCCGCGCCCGATGCTGTTCATCTCGGGCGATCAGGCTCACTCGCGCGAGTTCAGCGAGGATGCTTACAAACGAGCGGCCGAGCCGAAGGAGCTTGTGTGGGTTTCCGGCGCCGGGCACGTCGATCTCTACGATCGCGTGGACCTGATCCCGTTCGACAAGCTGACCAGCTTCTTCAATCAGCACCTCTCCGCGTGAGCGGCGAGATGGAGCCTGCAGCGGAGGGAGCAGGCTCCATCAGCATGGATCGGAGATACGACAGCATGCTGAAATCACTGCTGAGCTCCGCTGTTATCGCACTAGGAATGGTTGGACCTGCCATGGCTCAAGAGCGAATTCGCATTTCTTCGGATTGGGGCGAGGTCACAGCCGATCTTGCCAATAACGAAGCCGCAAAATCTCTGGCGCAGATACTGCCGGTCACGATCGAGATGTCCGATCATCTGCGCCAGGAAAAGACCGGCAACCTGCCTTCCGCCTTGCCCGAACTGGCGCGGCAGCGCGACTTCTCTATCGGCACGCTTGGACTCTGGAGTTCCGATCATTTCGTGATCTACTATCGGAGCGGTCGCGTCCCGGCACCTGGCATCATTGTGCTCGGGCAGGTCGCTGGCGATGTCTCGATCTTTGATCGTCCCGGTCCCGTCACTGTCCGAGTTGAACGCGCCGACTGAACCTGCGCAATCCGCTCGTAGCTTGTCGCCGGAGGGCGAGCGCGGATTGAATAGCTGCCGCTAAATGAAGTCTCTGCATCCGCCTTCAATTTATCCGATACAATCGAGTTCCGGCTATAAGAAGGATTCATGAGTGTCGCGGCAGAATGTCAACGATCTGCTTGCGTTCCTTGCTGTTGCTCGGGAGCGTAGCTTCACGCGAGCCGCAGCCCGGTTCGGCATATCGCAATCGGCGCTAAGCCACACCATCCGTCAACTCGAAGCTCGCCTTGGCGTTCGCTTGCTCACACGCACGACGCGCGCGGTGGCCCCCACGGAAGCGGGAGAGAGGCTTTTGGAACGGATTGGGCCTCACTTTGACCAGATCGAAGTCGAGGTCGATGCGCTGAACGAATTGAGAGAAAAGCCCGCCGGAACCATCCGGCTCTCAGCGCCTGACTATGCAATCAGCAGCATCCTTTGGCCCAAGCTGAAACGCTTTCTCCCGAAATATCCCGACGTCAAGGTCGAACTCCTGCTCGACAACGGCCTCACCGACATCGTGACGGAGCGCTATGACGCCGGGATCCGCATGGGCGAACAGCTTGCGAAAGACATGATCTCCGCTCGCATCGGACCGGACTTCCGGTTCGCGGTCGTCGGAGCCAAGTCCTACTTTGCCGAGCATCCCGAGCCGGAGAAGCCGCAGGATCTCGTGCAGCACAATTGCATCAACTACCGTTTTCCAACGTCCGGGGCTCTTTATGTGTGGGAGTTCGAGGAGAACGGCCGCGAGATCAAAATTCGCGTCGATGGGCAGCTGGTCTTCAATAACATCTTTCATGTCCTGGACGCTGCGCTGGCCGGCCGCGGCCTCGGCTATGTTCCGGAAGAAATTGCCCTTCCTCACATCGCCAAAGGTCGGCTGGCCCGGGTCCTGGAAGGTTGGTCGCCATATTGGGATGGCTACCATCTCTATTATCCGAGCCGCCGGCAATCCTCACCTGCTTTCGTGGCCCTGGTCGATGCGCTGCGCCATCGCGAGTAACTATCGATGCCGCGGGCTTCGACGTTCTTGCCGCCGAAAGCCACGCCACGAAGGGCAACGACAACCCTCCTGACATCCTGGCTCGCAAGAGGGAGTGAACGGCCGAGGCTGCAGTGTATCAGTTAGGGCTGCTGTATTGCTGCGAGCTTCCAGTCGCCACCGTTCTGGCGTGTGAAGGTCCACAGTTCGGTTGTTTCCGTCGGCCGATCGGCTTCGCCCGCGACGATCTTGCCGCTGGCGCGATCGCGCATCACGTCGTGAGACTCGTAGCGCAAGGCAGCCGTCGCGTAGTCGCGATCAGCTTCGCGCCAGCTCTCCGCAATATCGGCCTCCAGCAGGGCGACGTTCGACACATCATTCCTGATGCCCTTCTTGGCATTGTCGGCAAGTTCTTCGGAAAGGTACGACACCATCTCGGGGGTCGCCAGCCGGCGCAAGCCAGCATGATCTTCACGCCCGAATGCTTCCTGAACCTCCGTCAACCGCTGCTGGAATGTGTCGAGGTCGGCCTGCGTCATTGTAATTTCATCGGAGGCTTGAGCCGTCCGGCCGAATCCAGACCCGATGCCTGGGATGGGGAAAGACGAGACATTGTCCGCCTCGGGCTGGGCTGCCGCGTTTCGCCCAAAGTTCCCCATGCTCCGCGGAACGCCGGCCATGGCGGGCGCCTGGTTGCGTGCCGATTGCGACCGGAAAAAGCGGATCGCCAACATGATCGCGCCGCCGATCAGCAGCCCTTGAAGAAGCAGGCCCAATATGCCGGCCAAGCCGCCGAACCCTTGGCCCAAAAGCAGTCCGATCAGACCGCCGAGCAGCAGGCCGCGCATCATCGAACCACCGAGGCCGTTGAACAACCCTGGTCGTTGGGATGCCGGCGCCTGGCGGGCCGCATTGTTGGTTGCGGTATTGGGCGTCATCGAGCGCTCGACCGGCGCGGCCGGCTGTGGCGCGGTCCTGGTCGGCGGGACCGACTGGAAAGTGCGCGTGCCGCGGCTGCCGAAGCTGCCGCCACGGCGCGCTTCAGCGTAATCGGCGGTGACCATGGACAATGCCAGGAACAGTCCTGCAAACAAAACTGCAAACCGGCTCGAACGCGAAATCATCATGGCAAATCCCTAGGCGATACTCTTCGCGGTCATATGGGGTGCGCCGATCGAAATATCAGTGGGCCCACCTTCCATATTCGGCCATTGAGGAGAATTCCAGGGCCGCCTCGACCCCAGACACGGCAGCTGACCGTGATCCTTCTGCCGCCTTGTGCGTTGTCGCCTGAGGCACACCGAGGAGACGAACGGTGTTTGCAGGTTTCAGAGCCACCAGCTTGCAACTGGACGACACGACCATTTTCGCAAGGGTCGGCGGAACCGGTCCGCCGCTGCTGCTGCTTCATGGCTTTCCCGAAACGCATCTGATGTGGAGGGATATCGCCATGGCCTTGGCGCCCCGCTTTACGGTGATCGCCGCCGATCTTCGAGGCTATGGGCAAAGCGGCTGCCCGATCTCCTCTGCCGATCATAGCCCATACGCCAAGCGCGCCATGGCCGGCGACATGGCTCAAGTCATGAAGCGGCTGGGGTTTGAGCAGTTCATGGTTGCCGGACATGATCGTGGCGGGCGGGTCGCCTATCGTCTGGCGCTCGACCATCCCGATGAAATCTCCAAAGCCGCGGTCCTCGACGTCATCCCCACCGCTACCGCATGGGATAGGGCGGACGCCAGACTGGCTCTCAGCTTCTGGCCCTGGAGCCTTCTCGCGCAACCGGAGCCGCTGCCGGAGCGACTGATAGGCGCGGCGCCCGATGCCATCGTCGACAATGCGATTGTGCAGTGGGGGTCGCCGGCAGAAATGTTCTCCGCGGAGGTCAGGGACGCCTATGTCGAGGCGCTTCGCGATCCCGTTCATATTCATGCGATTTGCGAAGAGTATCGGGCCGCTGCCACGATCGATCGTGAACATGACGCGGCGGACCAAGCAAGCGGCCGTCGCATTGAGTGTCCGCTGTTGGCACTATGGAGTAGCGAAGGCGGCCTTGAGACCTGGTATGGCAGGGAAGGCGGACCGCTGGCTATTTGGAGGAAATGGGCCGACAGAGTTGAAGGAAGACCCGTTCCAGGCGGGCACTTCTTTCCAGAAGAGCACCCTCACGAGACCGCAGCGGCTCTCTCGAAATTCTTCGAGGACAATAGGGGGAATGACGCCCAGAGCAGAGTGTTGTAGATGTTCACATGCCTCATTCGCCCGTCCGGCGTCAAATCTGCTTGATAAAATGAAAGCCATCTCTACAGCCACGGCCCTGATATCCAGCCTCGTGTTTGTCGGAGGTTGCGCATCGCCCTTCCATGCATCCTTTGATGCCGCGAAATACGACAGAATGAGTTGCGTCGAACTCAACGTGGCCATGGGCGAAGTCGCCAAGGAGCTGTCGGCGACAGCGATCACCCGGGGCAAAGTCGCGAAAACCAACATTCCGAACTGGCTATGGGGAGCCCGGCGTGTCGCCTCTACCGTGACTGCCCGCCAGAGCGCGAAAATCGAGCAATTGCAGCAGCAGGAGGCCGCAATCGCAGCGGTGAGACGAAGCAGGTGCTGATTGCGCGCCGGCGTGAGAGCCTGCTGCCGAAGGCCGAAACGATCGATTTCGCAGGACATGGCATTGGAGCCGAGGCTCGACGGCTCCATGGAGTCTGTCATCCTCACCGTCACGGCTTCAGTCTCGGCGACACGGCCATGCCGAGGAAAACGATAACGGCCTGATTGAGGCGCAGGATGTCCGCGTCGTCCAACCGCCCGATATTTGCGCCGATCCTGGACTTTGGGACCGTGGTGATCTTGTCCACCATCAGTCGGCAGACGGCGAGCAGTCCGTTGCGCTCGTTCGGCTCGACGGCCAGACGGAACAATGGCGCGTCCGTCTCGTCGGTCGTGCAGCCGCAGATGGTGATCGAATCCGTCGCATCAAAACTGTCATCCTGGATGATGACGACAGGACGCGGTCTGCCGGCGTAATCCTTGCCGCCGGCGACCGTCCAGATATCGCCACGCTTCATTCATCACCCCGATCCGATATCGCGTCCCAATCGGAAATCATGTCAATGAACGCCTGATCCTCGCTTGCATGGGCGCTTGCCGCAACCGCCAGTGACTGGCGATGCGCTTCCGAACGGAAGGCCGGCGCACGCACGTCCGGCACCCAGATCTGTATCGGGCGCAAACCTTGCTGGCGCAGACGTTCACGATGTCCCCGCACCTTCATGCCCGAGGACTTGGGCTTCGATGCCGAGGCCATGACGATTCTCCTGCCAGTGGTTACATGTAACCTATTGCAGAGGGCGAGCTTTGACCAGTCCTCATCGGAAAGCCCGCACCGGGCTACGACACCGGCTGTGACTTGCTGCTATTGCATGCCATGCTACCCTATTGGCTTCAGCCGTTTCGCGGATTGCCTGCAGCCGACGGGCGAAGTCGCCAATCGTCCCCCGCTCCTCGGCGATCGCCTTGAGGTCGAGCAGAAGACCGGTGGCCGTATCGTAGCCGGGAGCGTTGCGGCGTAGCAGCTTCATAGCCGATCCTCGTCTCACAAGTCAGTTCCGGGACGGAGCTTTGTCGAGATCGATACCGCGAGTCTGACACCTTCTGCACAGGAATTTGCCGTTCATGCGGCGGATGAACTGTTGAAAGGCAGCCGGTCTGTCGTAGATTTGCCAAGCGCGAACGACAGCGAGGACGCCATGAAGAAAGAAGAGCTGGAATCAATCCTTTGCCGTGGCAGGCCCGGCTTCGATCTCGGTCCGATAGAAGATCAACTGCATGACTTGGCAAGCGATCGGCAATTTCCCGACGTCGCAATCGCTCACTGCATCGCAAGGATTGAAGAATCCGCTCCCGCGCTGCGGGCGATCCTCACAAGAGCGGCCGAAGGAGAGCATCTGTCGCGGGAAGATGAGATGCGGCTCTTGCGAGGCATTTACATTCTGGGCGGCGCTCGCGACACTGAAACGTTCGGACCGTTGCTGCGCCTGCTGCGCCGGCCGGGACGCGAGCTCGATGACCTGCTCGGCGACGTGGTGACCGAGAGCATGGCGCGTATCGTCGCCGGCGTATTTGATGGCGACGCCGACCCTTTGTTCAGCTTGATCAGCGACCGCTCCGTCGATCAATTCGTCCGCGATACAGTTTTCGGCGCAGCGACCTTCCTGACCTGGGAAGGCCGCATCGAGCTTGACCGAATGCGAGATTTTCTCGAGCGATTCCACACCGAGAGGCTGGCCGATGACGACGATTTTGCCTGGATCGGCTGGCTGGAGGCAATCGCCCGGCTTGGCTTGCGCAATCTTGCATCGCTTGTTCACAGCGCCTGGCGCGACGGCCGCATCCCAATGGGCATGCTTGAACTCAGTGATTTCGAAGACGATCTCCTGGCAGCCGAGCAAAACCCGAACGATATCGACCGATTCAAGCGCGCCGGTCTCGGCTATGTCGACGATGTGCTTGAAGCGTTGGAATGGACCAGCCACCTTGAGTATTTTGGCGAGGAAGATTGGCAATCGACCTTGCCGGAACAAACTTGGCTCGACGAGCTGAAGAGCCTGACAGCGCCGGTCACAAACCCTTGGCGCCATGTCGGACGGAATGATCCGTGTCCCTGTGGAAGCGGCAAGAAAGCGAAGAAATGCTGTCTCGCAAACTGACCTTGCTGCAGCACCGGCGGCTTTGATCTTTGGCTGTCTCAGGCCGAACCTCCGGATTGATGCGCAGCGATTGCGCCGAGAAATATCTCGCCGAATTCCCTGAGCTTGGCGGCGCCGACGCCGTTGACTGCGGCGAAGGCGTCGAGGTCGCGCGGGCAGCGTTCGGCCATATCGATCAGCGTACGATCCGAGAAGATAACGAAGGCCGGCACCTGGCGCTCCCGAGCGAGACGCAGCCGTACCGCCTTGAGCGAGGCCAACAGCGCGGTATCCAGGTCTTCCGTGCCCGCGGCATCATCCGGGACGGGACGTGCCCTTCAGGGCGTTCCGGGGCGCGGCGCCGCTACGCGATACCGGAACGGGACCTCGCCGCGGGCCAGTTCACGGCCCTTTTCGGCGATGGCGAGGCCGCCATGGCCGCCTGAGTCCAATGTCAGAAACCCTCCCGCGACAAGCTGACGGATCAGCGACAGCCACACCTCCTTCTTGTGGGTCACCCCGGTCCCGAAGCTGGCAAGCCTGTGATGGTTCCTGGCCAGGACCTTCTCGGTTTCATGGCCGAGCAGGACATCGACGATATGGGCCGCACCGAAGCGCTCGCCGGTCTGCGCGATGGCCGCGAGGATGATCCGCGCCTCCGCCTCGCCGTCCGCATGTGGCGTCTGGTCAAGGCAGTTGTCGCAATTGCCGCAAGGCATTGCTGTTTCGCCGAAGTAGCCAAGCAGGATCTGGCGGCGGCACTGGGCCGTTTCGCAATAACCGATCAGCGTATCGAGCCGGCCATGCGCGCGCCTTTTATGCTCCGCCGGCGCGTCCTCGTCGTCGATGAAAAGCCGCCGCATGCGGATATCGCCGAGACCGAAGAGCATGTGTGCCTCGGCAGCCCGCCCGTCGCGGCCGGCACGCCCGATTTCCTGATAGTAGGCTTCGAGGCTGCCCGGCAGGTCGGTGTGGAAGACATAGGCGACATCCGGCTTGTCGATCCCCATCCCGAAGGCGATGGTCGCCACCATCACGACGCCGGACAAGGTCATGAATGCGTTTTGATTCGCTTCACGCGCGTCCTTGCTCATGCCGGCATGATAGGCGAGCGCGCGGACGCCGTTCTTCTCGAGGAACGCCGCCATCTCTTCCGTCTTCTTGCGCGACAGGCAATAGACGATCCCGCTGCGGCCGGCATGACGCTGCACGAAGCTCAGCAACTGGCGCTTGCTGTCCTGCTTGGCCTCGAGGCCAAGCTTGATGTTCGGCCGGTCGAAACCCAGCACCAGGGTTTCGACTTGCCCGGCGAACAGCTGTGCGGCGATGTCGGTGCGCGTCGTCTCGTCCGCTGTCGCCGTCAGCGCAATGATCGGCACATCAGGGAAAATGTCGCGCAGCCGCGACAACTCTTCATATTCGCGCCGGAACGCTGGGCCCCATTGGGAGATGCAATGCGCCTCGTCGACAGCGATCAGCCGGATGTCGAGCCTGGCCAGCGCCTCGAGCATCCGCGCGGTCATGAGCCGCTCCGGCGCTAGGTAGAGCAGGCGGGTTTGGCCCGCCGCAACGCGGCGCCATGCGGCGACATTGGCATCGCGGTCGAGTGAGGAATTGATCGTATCGGCGGCCACGCCAGCAAGACGCAATGCGGCGACCTGGTCCTGCATCAGCGCCACCAGCGGCGAAACGACAATGGTGAGCCCGCCCAGGACCAGCGCCGGGACCTGGTAGCAGAGCGATTTCCCAGCCCCGGTCGGCATGACGGCCAACACATGACGCCCGGCCAGCAGCGCTTCCGTCACCGCGTCCTGGCCGGGACGAAAATCGTCGAAGCCGAACACGTCCTTCAAGACGCGCCGCTTAGGTTCCTCCGTCGGGACGCTCGCCGCCGATATCTGCATCAGGGAATTTCTATGATCGGCGCCGCCTGAAAAGGCAGTGTCGGAACGGCTGGGAACAGCGGCGACGTGACCTGCCACAGTTCCCCCGCCAATCTGCAGATGCCTGCCTTGACCGCAGATTCGAATGCTCGATCACCCCTCAAGTCCCGTCTCCGTCGGCGCCGTCTGAAAGAATATCTCCCTCATTGGCGGATATGGGATCGTGATTCCAGCCCCTATTCGCTTTGGCTGTGAATATCGCGCCGGCTCTGGCCGGTTAATCCTATCTTCACCATAATTCGGCAGATTCAGGTTCTGCGGTGATGTTTTGAGTACCGCGGCGCCACAAGCGCCCAGGCAACACGCCCGCGTCTCTCCGGAGGCGCGGGCTTTTTGCTTGCGGGATATGCTGGAAAGGATAGGCACGATCCACCGTATCGCCAGCGCCTGAGCCCGGCTGCCTCTCGCAACCGGGAAATGCACCGACATCTGGGTCCATCTGTACGGTCTTGGTCGACTCAGTGAAAGAAAGACGCCGCGTTTGGGCCAGCTCGCATTGAGCAAGCGCGCGATTGCAAAATTCGTGTATGATTTACGGCTATGGCGTCATCCGGTATCTTGACCTTCTTCTCCCAAATCGAGCTCCCAACCCTCATTCTTGAGGATGTCCGGTCGACCGGGGACCGGCGTCCAGAAGTGTCCGGCGAGAGTGGGATTCGCTAGCCAAAATGCACTGGCTTCATGGTGAAATGCCCAGAACCTTATCCTTTCTTGATCAAAGCGCACTTCGCCCTTTCGTAGGACAGCCAAGGGTTCGCGCACGATCTCCGAAGCGTATCAGACTGGCGACATCAGGGAGGTGTTCAGGAAAGCGATTCAGGAGCGGCGTCGGCCATCTTACCGCCATATCGGAGCCGTACACGTCAACACGCTCACCCTCGCGCAGAGGGGGCATCGGCGGACGGTCGAGATGCTTGCCCTTCGCACGGTGCTCGGTCAGTTCGCGCAGCAGTCTTCGCCATTTGCCTTTCAGCGGCACCAGCGCGTGTATGAGGAGATCGCGGTACCGGCCAGAAACGATGGCGGCTGGATCGAAAAGCTCGACTGGAAGAGTCCATATAGGAAAATTGCGAGGGTCAAGAGCGTCCTCTATACGTGCTTCGGCTGACATGCACTCCAAGCGCGCGATACGTTCGCGCCTTGCTCTCCGGTTTACTGCACTCATCTCTCGATGAGGACTGGATTTGGCAAGTCTCTCTCGTCGGGCGCGTTCCTGCCGCTGCCATCTGGCAAAAGCCTTTTGCCACTCGCTCAGAGCGGACCTCGTCGCGCGATCCTGATTTTCTGGATTAACGAGTTCTAATGCCTGCTCCAGACCAATTGCGTCCGGGTCCATCGATTTGGGTAGCGAGAAATTCCACGAAGTCTTTGACGATCTCGTTTTGAGAAACGGCGCGCCGCTTAGCGGTACGACAACGACAACGAACTCGCCGCTCGCCGGATCCATCCCCAACCGGCGTTCTATCGGGCCCGTCCATCGTTCGATCCTGCCGAGTTCCACCGCAAGCCCTCGCGCCTCCCGCAACTCGACAATATGTCTTTCCAAAGAAAAATGGTGTGCGCCAAAAGGCGTGTAGGGGTTGCGCCGGTTCTTCTCGGTCCATTCCAGCAAGTCTGCCAACTCAAGACAGTCGATCCGATCCTTAATGCACTGGAGGACATGCTTAGTCGGTGTGGTCGATCCTCCGCCCGACTTCGGTTTCATCTGCTCACACAAGACAAGCCCGCGATAAAAGCTCAACACACTTTGCCTATTTAGTGTCCCGGCGATCCTTTCCCACCATCCTGCGTCGGCGATCCCTATCGACGAAGCAGGCTTAAAGCAGTCGAGCGCATATCGATCCCGTTTCGGGTCAACAAAACGCTGACAACTGCCTATCCCAACAAGTGCGTCCACGAAGTCTTGCCGCGTCACACCGGTGCCTGCCAGAAACTTGGCGTCCATCTCAGCCAGCTTGAAGTCGGAAACAAGATCGAAACTGACTCGGGCCGACCTCCTCCAGCGTCTCTGCGCCTCTTCATTCTTCCGGCCGAACAGTTCTATGGACAGTTCCAGGTCTATCGCGTCCGGCACATAGCCTGAGACGGGGAGAAAGTTGGCTGCTTCCGGCCCGTCGCCTATCTGAAGGAAGGCCCCATAACGGCCTTGGGCAATATAAATGCATTCTCGCGTCCCGGGACGTTTTCCGATCGCGCGTCGCATATCAAGCTTCCTCCTCAGAGAGTTGGCCGCGTCCTATAGTGGATCCCACCTCTGTCATGCTGCAGCCGGGATTGGCTAGGTGTGGAGTAGGCCTGATTAAGGTTTTGCGGGTCAAGCGATGAATGAGGACGTCTGATAGGGACTGTCAGGAATTCTGTGCGCGAGGCCGGTTTCGTCATTCTCGCCAAAGAGGACAACGCGGTTTTACACTACGACGGGATTGAATGGCCGCCCCCAGTCTACCTGCGAGTTGTCCACCATCACGTCCACGAAAACTGGCATTACGAAGCCCAATATCGCCGTGCCGTCCGGCAACTGACTTCGGTTCATTGCGCTGTTCCAAGTCGAACCGCAATGGACGGTCTGATTGCGCAGGACTTAAAGTCGGTCGAAAACAAAGCTCAGGACGCGGGCAACGTCACCTGGAATGCAACTGCAAAGGCACGCGCGGAGCACTTGAAGCGGTTCTCACAATCTTCGAAACCCGCTATTCCGTTGTGGTGCTGCCAGAACGGGTTGAAGACGTAGCGGTTTTCCATAAGCATCCTAACGGGACCAGAAAAACGCTGCCAGAACGCCTTGTAGAGGGGAAGGTACCGGGCATGGGGGATCTTGGCAGTCCTGCTCTTCGGGCCGGATCCACGCCGCGATGACCTGCGTGCGCGCGCCTTCAGTCGATAAAATCGGCGCGGTGCGGTGTAAAGCTGTCGACCAGGCGCCCGGCCTCGAGCGCCTTGACGCCGTGAACCAAATTGGAAGGCACAATGAAGCTGCTTCCCGCTTCCAGGATCTCGGTCCTGCCGTCGATGGTGACCTCGAAACGGCCTTCTGCGACGTAGCTCGCCTGGACATGCGGGTGCGAATGCAGCGCGCCGACACCGCCCTTGTCGAAACCGAATTCGACCATCATCAGTTCGTCCGTGTGCAGCAGCACACGCCTGCGATTGCCATCCGGGGTCGGCGTCCACGCGCCCTCGCCGGCGTGCGAGAAGATCTTCGTTCCGGTCATCGCCAAATCCTCCTCATCGCGCCAGCCAGCCGCCGTCCACCGGCACCACCGCGCCATGCATGTAGTTGGACGCCGGCGCCAGCAGGAAGACGGCCGCGTCGCCGATGTCTTCCGGCTCGCCCCAGCGCCCAGCCGGAATGCGCGCCAGAATGGCGGCGCTGCGGTCTGGATCGGCACGCAGCGCCTCGGTGTTGTTGGTTTCGATATAGCCGGGCGCAATGCTGTTGACGTTGATGCCTTTCGACGCCCATTCGCAGGCGAGTAATCGGGTGATGCCGAGCACGCCGTGTTTCGAGGCGGTATAGGAGGCGACGCGGATGCCGCCCTGGAAGCTCAGCACGGAGGCAATGTTCACGATCTTGCCGCGCCGTCCCGGGTTCGCAAGCACGCGCTGGGCAAAGCTCTGGCTGAGAAAAAAGACCGTCTTCAGATTGACGTCGATGACGTCGTCCCAATCGGCTTCCGCCAAATCGACGGCGTCGGCGCGCCGGATGATGCCGGCATTGTTGACTAGCCCATCGAGCGGCCCGGTTTCCTCCCAGATGCGATCGAACATCGCCTGGGCGGCGGCATGATCGGCAAGATCGCAGCGCACCGCCTCGAAGCGTCCGCCCGCCGCGGCGATCTGTTCCGCTGTCTCATCCGTCGCCGAACGGCCGACGCCGACCACAGCACCACCGGCGCGCGCGATCGACAGGGCGATGCTTTGGCCGATGCCGGTATTGGCGCCGGTGACGAGGATGCGCTTGCCGGCCAGGCTGAAAGCCGAGAGGTCGCTCACCGCAGCTCTTCCATCGCTACCGGATCGACGTCGGTATAGTCGACATTGTCGCCGGCCATCGCCCAGATGAAGGCATAGTTGGACGTGCCGGCGCCCGAATGGATCGACCATCCCGGCGACAGCACTGCTTCTTCATTGCGCATGACGAGATGGCGAGTCTCGTCCGGCTCGCCCATGAAATGGAATACGCGCGCCGCCTCCGGCAGGTCGAAATAGAGATAGGCCTCCATGCGCCGGTCATGCACATGGCACGGCATGGTGTTCCAGACCGAGCCGGACGCAAGCTGGGTCATGCCGACGACCAGCTGGCAGGTTTTGACGCCTTCGGCATGGATGAACTGGAAGATCGAGCGCTCGTTGCAGGTCGCCTGGCTGCCTAGATCGAGCCGCTTGGCATCGCCGATGCGGATCAGCTGGCTGGGATGGTTCTGATGCGCCGGCGCGCTCAGCAGATAGAACTTGGCCGGCTCAGCTGGATTGACCGAGGCGAACGACACCTCATCGGCGCCCATGCCGAGATACAGCATGTCGCGCGGCTGCAGCTCGTAGGACTGGCCGCTCGCCTTCACGATGCCGGCGCCGCCGATGTTGACAGCGATCATTTCGCGGCGATCGAGAAAGTTCTTGGTCCCGGTCGGCTTGATCGCCTGCAGCGGAAGCGGTACCCCGGCAGGCATGGCGCCGCCGACGATCATGCGGTCGTAATGGGTATAGGTCAGGCCGATGCGGCCGAGCTGGAACAGGCCTTCGATCAGAAAATTATGGCGAAGCTCGTCCGTCCCCATCGCCGCGGCGGTAACAGGGTCGATGGCGAAGCGCGAGGTGAACTCCGTGTGGTTTTCAGTGTGATTCATTGCTGTCCCATTGGGCTGCCTCATTGATCATTCGGTTGCCGCGGCCTTGACCGAGTCGGCATAAAAAATCTGACGTGCATGCAGGCGCTCACGATAGCGCTGCTGGCTGGCGGTGAGATGCGCGCGCATGGCTTCGCGCGCGGACTCGGCATCGCCTGATGTAATGGCGTTCAGGATCACCAGATGCTCGCCTTGCAGCCCGCGCTGGTAGACGTCGGATTGGGCGAGTTCGGTGGACCATGGCGACGTCACGTCGCAAGGAATGGCGCGCCGGCCGAGCACGTCGAGCATCTCGACATAGAACGGATTGTTGGTGGCGCTGGCGATCGCCCGGTGGAAGGCAAGGTCGGCCGGACCTGTCGGCTCACTGTTCAAGAGCAGCCGCTCGAACTCGAAGAACGCCTCCTGGATCGCTGCTTCCTGCGCGGCGTTGCGACGGATGGCGGCGAGCCCGGCGGACTCGATCTCGATCGCCAGGCGCACCTCGAGCACGTTGAGGGCGATCGAATCCTTGCTGCCCATGTCCGCGGCCAGTGTGCCGAACATCGTCGAGATATGCTCGGTGACGAAGACCCCGGCGCCCTGGCGCGGCTCGACCAGACCGTCGGCGGCAAGCTTGACCAGCGCTTCGCGGATGACGGTGCGGCTGACCCCGAAGGTTTCGGTCAGCTGGCCCTCGGTCGGCAGCTTTTGACCCGGCTGGATCCCGCCCCCCTGCAACTGCTTGCGGATCGCCGCGACCACGGTCTCCGACAGCTTGGGCTTGCGTTCGATCTTCAGGCTGGTCGCGATATCCGATGCCATTGCCAACCCCTATTTGAAGACGCTCGGCAACCATAGCGAGATGGCCGGGATGTAAGTGACGAGCCCCAGCACCAAGAGGCCCGCCCCATAGAACGGCCAGATCGAGCGCATCGCTTCCCAGACGGATATCTTGCCCACTGCGCACGCCACGAACTGCACTGCGCCCACCGGCGGCGTGTTCAGCCCGATGCCGAAGTTGAGGATCATGATCACGCCGAAATGCACCGGATCGACGCCGTAGGCCTGCGCCACGGGCAGGAAGATCGGCGTGCAAATGATGATCGTCGGCCCCATGTCCATGAACGTGCCGAGGAACAGCATCAAGATGTTGAGCAGGAGAAGCACGACCAGCGGATCTTCCGAGATCGCGTTCATCGAGGCTATCAGCGCTGCCGGCACTTTCAGGAAGGCCATCAACCACGAGAACGCCGCTGCCATACCGATGATGAGCAGCACCATGGCCGTGGTGCGCACGGCGCCATGGGTGGCATGAACGAAACCTTCCCAAGTCATCTGCCGGTAGACCAGGACAGTCACGAGCAACGCATAAATGACGGCGATGCAGGAACTCTCGGTGGCCGTGAAAACGCCCGATCGCACGCCGCCGAAGATGATCGCGATCAGCAGCAGGCCGGGCACAGCGACAGCGAAGAGATGCGCGACCGCGGCGAAGCCCGGAAACGGCTCGGTCGGATAACCGCGGGAGCGCGCCACGAAGTAGGCGGTGATCATCAATGCCAGAGCCAATAGCAGGCCCGGGATGATGCCGGCCGTGAACAGGTCGGCGATGGAGATCTTTCCGCCTGCCGAAATCGAGTAGATGATCATGTTGTGCGACGGCGGCAGGAGCAGCGCAATCAGCGCCCCCATCGAGGTGACGTTGACGGCGTAATCCGCTCCATATCCACGCGCCTTCATCTGCGGGATCATCAAGCCACCTACCGCCGCTGCCTCCGCCACCGCGGAACCCGAAATGCCGCCGAACAGTGTAGCGGTCGCGATGTTGACCTGCCCGAGGCCGCCGCGCATGTGGCCGACAAGCGAGCCGGCGAAGGCAACGATCTTGCTGGCGATGCCGCCGCGCACCATCAAATCGCCGGCGTAGATGAAGAACGGAATGGCCAGCAGCGAAAAGACGCTCATGCCGGAATTCAGGCGCTGGAACACGATGAGCGGCGGCAGGCCCATGTAGAGGACGGTGGCAAAGCTTGCGACGCCAAGGCAGAAAGCGATCGGCGTGCCGATAAGCATCAGCACGGTGAAGACGCCAAAGAGTATCCAGAGTTCCATGGCGTCAGACCTTCACGTTTGCTGTGTCGAGTTCAGCTGCGACTTCCGCCGGCGGCAGTTCATCGAGCGCATCGTCGATCGGCGCACCGGAGAGGCGCAGCACGATGCGCTCCAGCGTGAACAGCACGATGAGCGCACCTCCCGCGACAAGCGGGACGTAGTCCCAGCCCCCTGATATGCCGAGCGACGGCAAGGTGGCGCCCCAGGTTAATGCGACCAGCTGGCTGCCATACCAGATCATGCCGATGCCGAAGGCGAGCGCGACGAGGTCCGAGATCATCCTCAGCCAACGCTTGCCGCCTTTCGGCAGCACGTAGAGCAGGACGTCGAAGCCGAGGTGATAGTTCTCGCGCACCCCGACGGCAGCGCCAAGGAAAATGAACCAGCTCATCAGCATCACCGAGCCCTGCTCGGTCCAGCTTGGCGAGCGGTTCAGAACATAGCGGCCGAACACCTGCCAGGCGACGAAGGCGGTCATCAGCACCAGCCCGACGCCGGCGATCCACAGCGCCGCCGTACTGACGCGCGACATCACGCGCGCGATGCCGGACAGGGGCGGTCTCTGTTCTGAGCTGGAGGTCACCGGTTCTCTCCGCAAGAGGATGGCGGCGCGGAAATCCCCGCGCCGCCGCTTGATCACTGCACGGCCCTGATGGCCTCGACCATCGCCTTCAGCTTGTCGTCCTTGACGTGCTTTTCGTAGACCGGGCCCATCGCGTCGATGAAGGGCTGCTTGTCCGGCGTCGTGATCTGCGAACCGGCCGCCTCGACCTTGGCACGCGATTCCTTGACCTTGGCGGCCCACAGCTCACGCTGCTTGGCGACGCTTTCCTTCGCGGCGGCCTTGAAGATCGCCTGGTCTTCCGGGGTCAGCTTGTCCCAGCTCGACTTCGCCATGACGAAGGCTTCCGGCACCATCGTGTGCTCGTCAAGCGAATAGAACTTGGCGACTTCCGCATGCTTGGCCGTGTCGTAGCTCGGAAAATTGTTCTCCGCGCCGTCGATGACTCCGGTCTCGATCGCCGAATACACCTCGCCATATGGCATCGGCGTCGCGTTGGCGCCGAGTGCCGCCACCATGTCGACGAAGATGTCGGACTGGATGACGCGGAATTTCATGCCCGCCATATCGGCTACCGAGTTGATCGGCTTCTTCGAATTGTAGAAGGAGCGGGCGCCGCCGTCATAAAAGGCGAGCAGCACCAGCCCGACCTGTTCGAATGCCGCCGCGATCTGATCGCCGACCGGTCCGTCCATGACCTTGTGCATATGGTCTTCCGAGCGGAAGATGTACGGCAGCGAGGGCACGGTGGTTTCGGGGATGAGCCCGTTGAACGGTGCCATCGAGACGCGGTTGAGGTCGATCACGCCGGAGCGCACCTGCTCGATCGTGTCCTTTTCCTCGCCGAGTTGCGCGGAATGATAGACATCGACCGAATAGCGGCCGGCTGTGCGCTCCTTCACAAGCTCGCCAAAATATTTGACCGCCTCGACCGTCGGATAGCCGTCCGGGTGCGTGTCGGACGAGCGCAGGACCGTCTGGGCGCTTGCCGTTCCGGCCATCAGTGCGGCGGCAAGTAGCGTAGCTCCCGCCAGTCTGGAAAAATGCAGCATTGGTTTCCTCCCGTTGAAACGATGGCGGCAAGCGCCGTTAAAGCCGGTACGCCTTTTTCGCGAGCGTATAGGCCAGATCCTGCGCCAGCTCGTGCGCCTCGTCCTCGCGGAGCCGGTGCTCGGCGACGAGACGCGCAAGAAAGGCACAATCGACCCGACGCGCCACATCGTGGCGAGCCGGGATGGATGGAAAGGCGCGGGTGTCGTCGTTGAAGCCGACGGTGTTGTAGAATCCGGCCGTCTCGGTCGTCATCTCGCGGAACCGGCGCATGCCCTCGGGGCTGTCGTGAAACCACCAGGCCGGCCCGAGTTTTAGCGCCGGGTAAACGCCGGCGAGCGGCGCCAGTTCGCGCGCATAGCTGCTCTCGTCGAGTGTGAAGAGGATGATGGTTAGGTCACGCTCCAGCCCGACGCAGTCGAGCAGCGGCTTCAGCGCCGTCACATAGTCGGTTCTGGTCGGGATATCGAAGCCCTTGTCCCTGCCGAACCTCTGGAAGACGGAAGGCGAATGATTGCGCCAGGAGCCGGGATGGATCTGCAGGACCAGGCCATCGTCGCGGCTCATCTTGGCCATCTCGGTCAGCATCTGGGCGCGAAACAGTTTTCGCTCGCGCTCGTCATCCGAGCCCCGGCGGATGCGGTCGAACAGCTCCTGCGCGGCGGCATCCGACAGATTGGCGGTCTCCGCCGTCGGATGGCCGTGATCCGACGCGGTCGCGCCGAAACTCTTGAAGAAGGCCCTTCTCTGGCGATGCGCATCGAGATAGCCGGCCCAGTTGCCGGTGTCGCAGCCGGTGATTGCTCCGAGCTGGTCGAGATTGGCCGAAAAGCCTTCGAAATCGGGATCGACGACGGCGTCCGGCCGATAGGCGGTGACGACGCGGCCCTCCCAGCCGCTGTCGCGGATCATCTGGTGCCATCTGAGATCGTCGAGCGCGCCTTCGGTCGTCGCGATGACCTCAATGTTGAAGCGCTCGAACAGCGCCCGCGGGCGAAAATTCTCCCACTGCAGCAAGGTCGAGATCGTGTCGTAATGGCGGTCGGCGGTTGCGGCCGTCAGCGGCTCTTCGATGCCGAACAGATGGGCAAACACATGGTCGAACCACAGCCGCGTCGGCGTGCCGCGGAACAGGTAATAGTGCTCGGCGAAGCGCCGCCAGATCGTCCTGCCGTCGGTCTCCACCGGTGAGCCGTCGAGCGTTGGCACGCCGAGATCCTCGAGCCGGACGCCCTGGCTGAACAGCATGCGGAAGATGTAATGGTCCGGCACAACAAGCAATTGCGCCGGATCGGCAAACGCCTCGTTGAGGGCATACCAGCGCGGATCGGTGTGACCGTGCGGGCTGACGATCGGCAGCTCCTTTACAGCTGCGTAGAGATCGCGGGCGAGCGAGAGTGGACGCACCTCGGACGGAAACAGCAGATCCGGATCGGTCAATGCGGCCACGTCGTTCCTCCCAATCTGGCATCGGTAGGATCGGAAAGAAATAATGTCAACATACAAAAAGTAGATTGTTGTATGATGACTTTTACGCAGCGCCAGCCCATTGTGCGGGAAAGAAACGGATGTTACGCCGCATGTTGGCCACGCCCGGCACGAGCTCGATCAGACCCATCGCACGATGACAGACAGACGCCTTTCCAACAGCACGCGGCAGGCATTGCCGGCCTCGGTCGCGGTCCCTGGATACGACCGCGACAGTGTCGTGCCCGGCATCGTCCATCTCGGCGTCGGCGCATTCCACCGCGCCCATCAGGCAGCCTATGTCGATGACTGCCTGGCGGCGGGAGAGACGGATTGGGGCATTGTCGGCGTCTCGCTGCGCAGCGCCGATACACGCGACGCGCTGGCGCCTCAGGACGGGCTCTACACGCTGGCGGTCAGGAGCAGCGAGAGCGAAAGCCTGCGCGTCGTCGGCTCGATCCTGTCGATGCTGGTGGGCCCGGAAGATCCGGGCGCGGTGCTGGCCGCGCTGACCGATCCGCGCACCTCCATCGTCACGCTGACGATCACCGAAAAAGCCTATCTCAGGGCGGCGGGTGGCGGACTGGACACAGCCCATCCCGACATTGTCCATGACCTGGCGAACCCGCAGATGCCGCGCACGGCGCATGGTTTTCTGGCCGAATCGCTTTCGCGCCGCCGTGCCGCCGGCATCCGGCCATTCACCGTGCTGTGCTGCGACAATCTCCCGGCCAATGGCGCCACGCTGCACCGGCTGCTGGTCGAATTCGCCGCTTTGCGCGGCACCGATCTCGCCCGCCATATCGCCGACGAGGTGGCATTTCCGTCGAGCATGGTCGACCGCATCGTGCCGGCGACCACCCATGCCGACCGGGCACGGATATCAGGTCAGCTCGGCGTCGAGGACGCCTGGCCGGTCATGACCGAGCCGTTCTGCCAATGGGTCGTCGAAGACGATTTCCCGGCGGGCAGGCCGGACTGGGAAAAGTTCGGCGTCACCATGGTCGGTGATGTCGGGCCGTTCGAGGACATGAAGCTGCGCCTGCTCAACGGCTCGCATTCGGCCATCGCCTATCTTGGCCTGCTCAGTGGCCATGAGACGGTCGACCGCGCCTTCGCCGATCCGGCGCTCCGGCAATTCGTCGACGGATTGTGGGCCGAGGCCATCACGACGCTGCCGAAGGACGCCGGGCTCGACACGGCCGACTACACGGCCCAGCTCGCCAAGCGCTATTCGAACACCGCGCTCGCCCACCGGACGGCGCAGATCGCCAATGACGGCAGCCAGAAACTGCCGCAGCGCATCGTTGCCTCGGCCATGGAGCGGATGAGTGCCGGTGCCCCGCCCGCGCATCTGATGCTGGTGGTAGCCGCCTGGATCGCCGCTTGCGAGGCGCGCGGCGAAGCCTTGCCGGAAAACCATTTCACCGACCCGCTCGACACGTCGGTGGCCGCACTCGACACTCGGCACCTGTCGGCTGACGAAGCGGTGGCGGCGGTGTTCGACCTGGCCGGCTTCGCCAAGGGCGGTGCTGAGCGCCTGACGCTGATCGACCTCGCGGCCGCCCATCTCGAACGCCTGCGGCAGGGCGGCGTGGCTGCTGCTTTCACAGCGCTGGGCATAGTGAGTAAATGACGGTAGGGACGGATCCTAATTAGTGCCGTAATATCAGAGCGTAGCGGAGGTGCAGAGCTTTGACGTCGGCGGGACAGCGCCCCCCTCTGTCCTGCCGGACATCTCCCCCACAGGTGGGGAGATTGGCTGTCACTACGGCTTTCGCCAATCGCCAACGTCGCTGAGCGAGCGCCAGCGGCGAAGCTGGCAATCTCCCCCCAAGTGGGGGAGATGTCCGGCAGGACAGAGGGGGGCGCGAAGGATCGCTGCAGAACGCTCATTCTGCGCGACCAATGGCATGAATCCCAGGAGCTCCGCTTCGCCCTGGATGACGAGAGGGATAGCCCTGCTCTCTATGCAGGCAGGATGGCCCCTTCGAGCGTGGTGAGCTGGCTAAGGAACTGCTCGGCCTTGGTACGGGTCTGATCGTCCTTGGCGTCGGCGGCGTCTTCCCTGGCTTCCTGGATGCGGCGGGCAAGGTCGGCGCGGTCGATGTCGCCGACGGCTACCGCCGATTCAGCGAGCAGCGTGCAGCCGGCTGGAACGATGTCGGCAAAGCCGCCGAACACGACGTAACGCTCCTCCTGACCTGCCGCGGTCTTCACCGTGACGACGCCCGGCTTGATCGTGGTCATGACCGGAGCGTGATGCGCCATGACGGTCATCTCGCCTTCGGCGCCCGGAATGACGACAGATTCGACCTGCTCGGAAACCAGCAGGCGCTCCGGCGAGACCAGTTCGAATTTGAAAGCTTCAGGCATGATCAATTTAGCGAACAGCGAGTAGTGAGTAGCGAATAGACAAAACGCCCGGCTCACATCGCCCCTATTCGCTACTCCCTATTCGCTATTCGCTTCTTTACGCCGCTTCGGCCGCCAGGCGCTGAGCCTTCTCGACCGCTTCTTCGATGCCGCCAACCATGTAGAAAGCGGCTTCCGGCAGGTGGTCGTAGTCGCCGTTGCAGAGGCCCTTGAAGCCCTTGATGGTGTCGGCGAGGTCGACCAGCTTGCCCGGCGCGCCGGTGAACACTTCGGCGACGAAGAAGGGCTGCGACAGGAAGCGCTCGATCTTGCGGGCGCGGGCGACCGTCTGCTTGTCCTCTTCCGACAGCTCGTCCATGCCCAGGATGGCGATGATGTCCTGCAGCGACTTGTAGCGCTGCAGGATCGACTGCACCTGGCGGGCGACCTGGTAGTGCTCTTCGCCGACGACCATCGGGTCGAGCATGCGCGAGGTCGAATCGAGCGGATCGACGGCCGGATAGATGCCCTTTTCCGAGATCGCGCGGTTGAGCACGGTCGTCGCGTCGAGGTGGGCGAACGACGTCGCTGGCGCCGGGTCGGTCAGATCGTCGGCCGGCACGTAGATCGCCTGCACCGAGGTGATCGAGCCCTTGGTCGTCGTCGTGATGCGCTCCTGCAGCGCGCCCATGTCGGTGGCCAGCGTCGGCTGGTAGCCCACGGCCGACGGAATGCGGCCGAGCAGCGCCGACACTTCGGAGCCCGCCTGCGTGAAGCGGAAAATGTTGTCGACGAAGAACAGCACGTCCTGGCCCTGGTCGCGGAAATATTCGGCGACCGTCAGACCGGTCAGGCCGACGCGGGCGCGCGCACCCGGCGGCTCGTTCATCTGGCCATAGACGAGCGCCGCCTTGGATCCTTCGCCGCCGCCCTTCTTGTTGACGCCGGACTCGATGAACTCATGGTAGAGATCGTTGCCTTCGCGGGTGCGCTCGCCGACGCCGGCGAACACCGAAAAGCCGCCATGCGCCTTGGCGACGTTGTTGATCAGTTCCTGGATCAGCACGGTCTTGCCGACGCCAGCACCGCCGAACAGGCCGATCTTGCCGCCGCGGGCATAAGGCGCAAGCAGGTCGAGAACCTTGATGCCGGTGACCAGGATCTGCGCTTCCGTCGACTGCTCGACATAAGTCGGAGCCGGCTGGTGGATGGAGCGCATCTCGATGCCGTCGACCGGGCCTGCCTCGTCGACCGGTTCGCCGATGACGTTGATGATGCGACCGAGCATGCCTGGGCCGACCGGCACGGTGATCGGCGCGCCGGTGTCATAGACGTCCTGGCCGCGAACCAGACCTTCGGTCGAGTCCATGGCGATGCAGCGCACGGTGTTCTCGCCAAGATGCTGGGCCACCTCGAGCACGAGGCGATTGCCGACATTGGACGTTTCCAGAGCGTTGAGGATCGCCGGCAGATGTTCGCCGAACTGCACGTCGACAACGGCGCCGATGACCTGGCGAACCTTGCCGGCCAAGCCGGTCTTGTTGATGGCAACGGTCGGCGCCTTCGCCGCGGCAGCCTTGACGGGTGCCGCCGCTTTCTTGGCCGGAGCGGCCTTCGCGGCCGCTGCCGGGGCCTTTGCTGGTGCTGCCGCCTTCGCGGCGGTCTTCGGGGCCGCCTTCTGGGGGGTCGCTGCTTTCGCCATCGTCTTTACCCTTTTCGTCTCTTTGTTTCTCACGCGATCCGCCTGAAGGTCGTTGACCTTCATCGGAGCGCGCCTAGAGCGCCTCGGCGCCCGAAATGATTTCGATCAGTTCCTTGGTGATCTGCGCCTGCCGCTGGCGGTTGTAGGTGATCGACAATTTGTTGATCATGTCGCCGGCGTTGCGCGTCGCATTGTCCATGGCGCTCATCTTGGCGCCCATCTCGCCGGCCGCGTTTTCGAGCAGCGCACGAAAGACCTGGACGGAGATGTTGCGCGGGATGAGGTCGGAGAGGATTTCGCCCGGCTCCGGTTCGTATTCATAGACGGCGCTGCCGCCGTCCGTCGCCTCGGCGGGAGCGGAAGGCACGCCTGCTGGGATGATCTGCTGGGTCGTCGGGATCTGGCTGATCACCGACTTGAACTGCGAGTAGAACAGCGTGCAGATGTCGAAGCCGCCCTCGTTGAAGAGCTGGATGACTTTCTTGGCAATGGCATCGGCATTGACGAAGCCGAGCGTCTTCACTTCGCGCAGGTCGACGCGCTCGATGATCAGCGCCGCGTAGTCGCGACGCAGGATGTCGAACCCCTTCTTGCCGACGCAGATGATCTTGACCTGCTTGCCGTCGGCCAAAAGCTTGCGGATATGGTCGCGGGCAAGGCGTGCGATCTGCGAATTGAAGCCGCCGCACAGACCACGCTCGGCGGTGCAGACGACGAGCAGATGCACGTCGTCCTTACCAGTCCCGGTCATCAGCGCCGGAGCTTCGCCACCACCGCCGATCGCCTGAGTGATGTTGGCCAGAACCGCGCCCATGCGCTCCGAATAGGGGCGCGCGGCTTCCGCCGCCTCCTGTGCGCGGCGCAGCTTCGCCGCGGCGACCATCTGCATCGCCTTGGTGATCTTCTGCGTCGCCTTGACCGAGGCGATACGGTTACGAAGGTCTTTTAGTGAAGGCATGCTTCAAACCTGATCCCGTCCGTCCGGCTTCGTTCAAGCAAAGGTCTTGGCGAAGGTGTCGATCTCCGCCTTCAGCTTGGCGCGCAGATCGTCCGACAGCGCCTTCTCCTTGCGGATGCCGTCGAGCACCTCCTTGCCGGCCGAGCGCATGTGGCTGAGCAAGCCATGCTCGAATTTGCTGACCTGGTCGATTGCCAGCTTGTCGAGATAGCCGTTGACGCCGGCGAAGATCACCGCGACCTGTTCTTCGACCTTGAGCGGCGAGAATTGCGGCTGCTTCAGCAGTTCGGTCAGGCGCGCACCGCGGTTGAGCAGGCGCTGCGTAGCGGCGTCGAGGTCGGAGCCGAACTGGGCGAAGGCCGCCATTTCGCGGTACTGCGCGAGCTCGCCCTTGATCGAGCCGGCGACCTGCTTCATCGCCTTGATCTGCGCCGAGGAGCCGACGCGCGACACCGACAGGCCGACGTTGACCGCCGGGCGGACGCCCTGGAAGAACAGATTGGTTTCCAGGAAGATCTGGCCGTCGGTGATCGAGATGACGTTGGTCGGGATGTAGGCCGACACGTCGTTGGCCTGGGTCTCGATGATCGGCAGTGCCGTCAGCGAACCGCCGCCATTGTCGTCATTGAGCTTGGCGGCCCGCTCCAGAAGGCGCGAATGCAGGTAGAAGACGTCGCCCGGATAGGCTTCGCGGCCGGGCGGGCGGCGCAGCAGCAGCGACATCTGGCGGTAGGCGACAGCCTGCTTCGACAGATCGTCGTAGCTGATCAGCGCATGCATGCCGTTGTCGCGGAAATATTCGCCCATGGTGCAGGCGGTGAACGGCGCCAGGAACTGCATCGGCGCCGGATCGGAAGCGGTGGCGGCGATGATGATCGAATAGTCGAGCGCGCCGCGCTCTTCGAGAACTTTAACGAACTGCGCCACGGTCGAGCGCTTCTGGCCGACGGCGACGTAGACGCAGTAGAGCTTTTCCTTCTCCGGCCCGTGCTCGTGCACCGATTTCTGGTTGAGCATCGTGTCGAGGATGATCGCCGTCTTGCCGGTCTGGCGGTCGCCGATGACCAGCTCGCGCTGGCCGCGGCCGACCGGGATCAGCGCGTCGATGGCCTTGAGGCCGGTCGACATCGGCTCGTTCACCGATTTGCGCGGAATGATGCCGGGCGCCTTGACGTCGACACGCTTGCGCTCGGTCGCCTGGATCGGGCCCTTGCCGTCGATCGGGTTGCCGAGCGCATCGACAACGCGGCCGAGCAGGCCCATGCCGACAGGCGTGTCGACGATGGCGCCGGTGCGCTTGACGATGTCGCCTTCCTTGATGTCGCGGTCGGCGCCGAAGATGACGACGCCGACATTGTCGGCTTCGAGGTTGAGCGCCATGCCGCGGATGCCGCCGGGGAACTCGACCATCTCACCGGCCTGGACATTGTCGAGGCCATAGACGCGGGCGATGCCGTCGCCGACGGACAGAACCTGGCCGACTTCGGAGACCTCGGCCTCCTTGCCGAAATTCTTGATCTGGTCTTTCAGAATTGCGGAAATTTCCGCGGCGCGGATGTCCATCAGCCGACCTCTTTCAGTGCAAGCTTGAGCGAATTGAGTTTGGTTTTGAGCGACGTATCGATCTGGCGCGAGCCTATCTTGACCACCAGCCCGCCGAGCAGCGACGGATCGACGGTCACGGTGATCGCGACATCCTTGCCGGCAACGCTTTTCAGAGCCGCCTTCAGCTCGGTTTGCTGGGCGTCAGTCAGCGCGTGCGCCGAGGTAACTTCAGCGGCGGTCTCGCCACGATGCTCGGCGGCGATCTGGCGGAATGCCTTGATCACGCCGGGGATGGCGAACAGCCGGCGGTTCTGGGCGACGACGCGCAGGAAATTGCCGGTGAGGCCGGTGATCCCTGCCTTGTCGGCGATCGCCGCAATGGCCTTGGCCTGGTCCTCGCTGGAGAACACCGGGCTGTTGATCAGACGGGTCAGATCCGCGCTGCCGAGCATCGCCGCGAAACTGTTGAGGTCGGCCTCGACCTGGGCGACCGAATTCGCCTGGAGCGCGAGGTCGAACAGCGAACCTGCATAGCGCTCTGCGACACCTGAGATTGGCGATGACGATTGGGCCACGGACCGTCTTTTCTCTTGTCTGACAGGCCGCAGATTGTTTGCGCGAGTGAAAACTCTAGCTAAATCTTTGACCTTACTGCATTTTTCCAAGCACGGAGGCGCGGCTTCCGCTATCCCCGGCCGAAAGTCGATTGCCGTCTAGCACAGGCATTTTCAGACCGCAATGCGTCGTCCCGCATGGTTTTCAGGCACTATTGTCGCATCCGGCGGTGCGGTTTGACCGCCGGTCCCGAATTAGCCTTTGATTCAAGGCACAAAGCCGAAGGCGAAGGCAAGCGGCAGCACCGCCAGCACCAGTTCCACCACGATGGACGCCCAGTTGAAAGGTGTGTTGGCGCCGTCCGACATCATCGACAGCAGGCGGCCGAAGGCGGTGAACAGCCAGGAAAAGCCAAGCGCCATGTAGAGCAGCGGTTGCGCCAGCAGAATGCAGCACAGGCCCACGCCGAGATAGAAGCCCGACATCCTGCCGCGCCCTTCGGCGATCGCCGCCGCCTTCTCGGGCTTGACCTGCAGTCGCAGGATCCGAAAGGCCAGCCCGGGCGCCAGGAACAGCAGCAGGCCCAGCAACAAGGTCACGACGGCGCTCGACCATGCCAGCCACTCGCCCTGGCTCATCGGCCACGGAAACGCAAATTCCATACTGTCCCCTCGCAAATGGCTGTTTCGAAATTTCGGGCATTCTAGCCAAGGAAGAGACATGCGCCAGATGGCGTCGGCAATTTACGGGCGCGCATCAGTCCAACGCGAACGCGAACGTTGCCTCGGACGCGGCGCAGACCCCAGGATGACGAAGTCGGGGTGGCCTGCGCCTAATCGCAGATGTCGGAGATTGGCGGTTGGGGAACGATCGCTAACGGCTGCCGAAGATCGCCGAGCCAACCCTAACACTCGTCGCGCCGAAGGCGATCGCAGTCTCGTAATCGCCGGACATGCCCATGGAGAGCTTTTCGACCCCCGCCTCAAGCCCGAGTTTCTCCAGCAGCGCGAAATGCGGGCCGGGATTTTCGTCGGCCGGCGGAATGCACATCAAACCTTCGATAGCGAGGCCGTGGACGTCGCGGCAGCGGGCGACGAAGGCGACGGCCTTGCGTGGTTCGATGCCGGCCTTTTGCGGTTCCGAGCCGGTGTTGACCTGGACGTAGAGTTTTGGCGCCCGGCCTTGTCTGGCGATTTCCTTGGCGAGTTCGGCAGCGATCTTCTCGCGATCGACCGTCTCGATGACATCGAACAGCGCGACCGCTTCCTTCGCCTTGTTCGATTGCAGCGGACCGATCAGGTGCAGCTCGATGTCGGGGAAAGCTTGCTTCAGCGCCGGCCATTTGGCTTGTGCTTCCTGGACGCGGTTCTCGCCGAAGACACGCTGGCCGGCCTCGATGACCGGACCGATATCGGCGGCGTCGAAGGTCTTCGACACCGCGACCAGCGTCACCGCGCCGGCTTTCCGTCCCGCCTCGCGCTCGGCGGCGGCGATCTTCGCCTTAACCGTGAAAAACTGTTCGACGGCGCTCGCCATGCCTATATCCTGACTCTGGTTTTTGTCCTGGCCGAGGCGTCGCAGTTGACGGGTTCGGCAATCCATGGTGAACACCGCGACGACATTTCCTGAGCCGCCGGGCATGTCCGGCTGTTCGCGCATGCTTTTAAGTGAAAAACACCCGATGGCAACCGAACGATACAATCCGCGCGCATCAGAGCCCAAATGGCAGAAGGCCTGGCACGCCAAGAAGCTGTTCGAGGCCGATAACGACGACCCGCGTCCGAAATACTACGTGCTCGAGATGTTTCCTTATCCGTCGGGGCGCATTCATATCGGCCATACCCGCAATTACACGATGGGCGACGTGGTGGCGCGCTACAAGCGAGCCAAGGGTTTCAACGTGCTGCACCCGATGGGCTGGGACGCCTTCGGCATGCCGGCCGAGAACGCGGCGATGCAGAACAAGGTCCATCCCAAGGACTGGACCTATCAGAACATCGCCGCCATGCGCGAGCAGCTCAAGGTCATGGGCCTGTCGCTCGACTGGGCACGCGAATTCGCCACCTGCGACGTCGACTACTACCACCGCCAGCAGATGCTGTTCCTCGATTTCGTCGAGAAGGGGCTGGTGACGCGCAAATCCTCCAAGGTCAATTGGGATCCGGAGGACATGACGGTGCTTGCCAACGAGCAGGTCATCGACGGACGCGGCTGGCGCTCGGGCGCGCTGGTCGAACAGCGAGAGCTGACGCAATGGTTCTTCAAGATCACCGACTATGCGCAGGATCTGCTGGACTCGCTGGAAGGCCTCGACGAATGGCCGGAAAAAGTGAAGCTGATGCAGGCGAACTGGATCGGCCGTTCGGAAGGCCTGCTGATCCGCTGGCCGCTGGCCACTCCAGTCGATGGCGAAGATGAGCTGGAGGTCTACACGACGCGGCCCGATACCATCTTCGGCGCCTCCTTTATGGCGGTCGCCGCCGACCACCCGCTGGCCAAAAAGTCCGCCGAGCACAATCCGGCGCTGGCAAAGTTCATCGATGAAGTGCATCACATGGGCACTTCGGTGGCGGCCCTGGAGACGGCCGAGAAGAAGGGGGTCGATACCGCGATCCGTGTCGTCCATCCGTTCGACGATGCGTGGACGCTGCCTGTCTACGTCGCCAATTTCGTGCTGATGGAGTACGGCACCGGCGCCATCTTCGGCTGCCCGTCCGGTGACCAGCGCGACCTCGACTTCGCTAACAGATATGGCCTGCCGGTCATTCCGGTGGTGATGCCGGAAGGCGAGAATCAGGGAAACTTCCAGATCATCGACGAGGCCTATGTCGGCGATGGCGTGATGATCAATTCGCGCTTCCTCGACGGCATGAAGCCTGATCAGGCGTTCGATGAGGTGGCGAAGCTGCTGGAACAAAAGACCATCGGCAATCGGCCGATGGCCGAGCGCAAGGTCAACTTCCGCCTGCGCGACTGGGGCATTTCGCGCCAGCGCTACTGGGGCTGCCCGATCCCGATGATCCACTGCGAGGATTGCGGCGTGGTGCCGGTGCCGAAGGCGGACCTGCCGGTCAGGCTGCCGGACGATATCGAGTTCGACCGGCCGGGCAATCCGCTCGATCGCCATCCGACATGGCGGCATGTCAAATGCCCGCAATGCGGCAAGGATGCACGCCGCGAAACCGATACGATGGACACGTTCGTCGATTCGTCGTGGTATTTCGCGCGCTTCACCGCGCCCTGGGCGAACGACCCGACCGACCCCAAGGCGGCTACCGAATGGCTGCCGGTCGACCAGTATATTGGCGGCATCGAGCACGCCATTTTGCACCTGCTCTATTCGCGCTTCTTCACCCGCGCCATGCGCGAGACCGGCCATGTCGATCTCGCCGAGCCGTTCAGGGGCTTGTTCACGCAAGGCATGGTGGTGCACGAAACCTATCGGGTCGGCAGTGGCTCGAACAGCCGCTGGCTTGCGCCCAGCGAGGTTCGGCTGGAGGACGTCGACGGCAAACGCCGCGCCCTCGAAATCGCGACCGGCGAAGAGGCGGTGATCGGCCCGCTCGAAAAAATGTCGAAGTCGAAGAAGAACACGGTGAGCCCGGAAGAGATCACCGACGGCTACGGCGCCGATACCGCGCGCTGGTTCATGCTGTCGGACTCGCCACCCGAGCGTGACGTCGAATGGACCGACGAGGGTGCTGCCGGCGCGCACCGCTTCATCCAGCGTATCTGGCGCTTGGTGTCGACGGCTGCCGAATCGCTCGCTGCAGTCCAGCCGACAGCGGCGAAGGAAGGCGAGGCAGGGACTGTTTCCAAGGCCGCGCACAAGGCGTTGAAATCGGTCGGCGAGGATATCGAAAAGCTCGCCTTCAACCGCGCTATCGCCCGCATCTACGAGCTGGCCAATGCGCTCACCACGCCGCTCAACGAGGCGGCCGAAGGCAAGGCCGAGCCGGCGCTCAAGGCTGCCTGCCGGCAAGCCGTCGACATCCTCGTGCATCTGATTGCGCCGGTGATGCCGCATCTGGCCGAGGAATGCTGGCAGACGCTCGGCGGCACCGATCTGGTCGCCGAACGGCCCTGGCCGGTCTATGATCCGTCGCTTGTCGTCGACAGCGAGATCGTGCTGCCGGTCCAGGTCAACGGCAAGAAGCGCGGCGATTTGACAATTGCCCGCGACGCGGACCAAGGTGCCGTCGAAAAAGCGGTTCTGGCTCTCGACTTCGTGCAGAAAGCGCTCGAAGGTAAGGCCCCGCGCAAGGTGATCATCGTCCCGCAGAGGATCGTCAATGTCGTTGCCTGATCCGAGGAAGACAGAAGTGACGCATTTGCTGCGCCGTACCGCGCTGTATGGCCTGGTCGCTTCGGTTGCGCTGGTTTCGGCCTGCACGGTGCGCCCGCTCTATTCGAGCGCGCCGCTGTCGGCCGGTTCACAAGCCGGGGCTGCCGCCGAACTCGGGTCGATCTCGGTCAAGCCGGTCAACACCCGCTATGCCCAGCAGGTCCGCAACAATCTGATCTTCGCGCTCGGCCAGGGTGCGGGCGAGCCGGCTTCACCCGCCTATTCGCTCGACCTCGGCGTAACCGAACTGGTTGAATCCGCTGCAACCGTGCAGGTCACGACCGATGACGACGAGCCAACGGCGGGCACGGTGACACTGACCGCGAATTATGTGCTGACCGACGCCAAGACCGGCACGACCATCGCGACCGGCAGGCGCTCGATAGCGTCGTCCTTCGACAGGCCCCGTCAGGAATTTGCCTCCTACCGGGCGCAAATCGACGCCGAGAACCGCGCGGCGCGCGAACTGGCGGACCTGCTGCGCCTGTCGATCGCCCAGAATCTGATCAAGCACGGCAAGACGGTGGCGGGTTGGAGCCTCGACAGCGCGATTTTGAGAGGCTGGAAGCTGTAGGCAGCAGTAGTCGATCGTTATTGTCAATGAAACCTGCAGCGATCCTTCCCACCCCCCTCTGCCCTGCCGGGCATCTCCCCCGCAAGGGGGGAGATCGGCAGCTTCACTAGCGGCTCCAAACTTTTGGAAATTGGCGAAAGCCGAAATCACGGTCAATCTCCCTCCTTGCGGGGGAGATGTCCGGCAGGACAGAGGGGGGTGCTGTCCCGCCGACGTCTCACAAGACTGCACAACCGCTGCAGACGGGTAGGAAACGGCCGAAAGCGATCTTCTTGATTTCAGCCGATCTTCTGGCCGGTCTTTGCCCAGTCGGCGAGGAACAGCTCAAGGCCCTTGTCCGTCAGCGGGTGCTTGACCAGCGCCTTCAGCGTCGCCGGCGGGGCGGTGATGACGTCGGCGCCGATCAGTGCAGCCTGCTTGACGTGGTTCACCGTGCGCACCGAAGCGGTCAGGATCTCGGTCTGGAAATCATAATTGTCGTAGATGGTGCGGATATCGGCAATCAGCTCCATGCCGTCCCAGCCGCTGTCGTCGATGCGGCCGACGAAGGGCGAGATGAAGGAGGCGCCGGCCTTGGCGGCGAGTAGCGCCTGGGTGGCCGAGAAGCACAGCGTGACATTGACCATGCGGCCGTCCGACCGGATGTCCTTGCAGGCCCTCAGGCCGTCGAGCGTCAGCGGCACCTTGATGCAGACATTGTCAGCGATCCTGGCCAGGATCTTGGCCTCCGCCATCATGTCCTTGTACTCGGTGGCGACGACCTCGGCCGAGACCGGGCCCTTGACGATCTCGCAGATCTCTCTGGTGACGTCGGCGATCTTGCCGCCGGATTTGAGGATCAGCGAGGGATTGGTGGTGACGCCGTCGAGCAGCCCCAAATCGTTCAGCTCACGGATTTCCTTGACATCGGCGGTGTCGACAAAAAATTTCATGACGGGTCTCCTAAAGATTTTTATCGCATCGGCCCGAAAATCGAAATCGATTTTTGGAAAGCACGATGCGAGGTTTAAAGTTCTAGAGCGTACTTTGTGCGTCCGGATGGACGCGCGTCGCTCTAGTGCATGTCATGCACATTTGGGGTCGGACTTTGATCTAGACGAAAGTCGGGGCAAGGTCACGCCTCATGATCGAAGATTCGCCCTTTGTCGCAGCCGCGCCGGTGCTGGTGCCGATGCCCGCCGAGCGGCCCTACACCTATGCCGTGCCCGCCGGCATGTGCGTGGTGCCGGGCTCGATCGTGCGCGTGCCGCTCGGTCCGCGCCAGGTTGCCGGCATCGTCTGGGACGGCGCCGTCGAAAAGATCGACGCAAAAAAGCTTCGCCCGATCGAGCAGGTCTTCGACTGCCCGCCCATCGACCGCGCCATGCGCCGCTTCGTCGACTGGATCGCGCAATACACGCTATCGCCGCCCGGTATGGTGGCGCGCATGCTGCTGCGGGCGCCGGAGGCCTTCGACCCGGAACCGTGGATCGAAGGACTGCAACGCACCTTCGCCAACCCCGACCGGATGACGGGTGCGAGGATGCGCGTGCTGGAAACAGCCGAAGGCGGGCTCGCCTGGACGCGGTCTGGGCTGGCGCATGCGGCCGGCGTCTCGTCGACGGTCATCGACGGGCTGAAAGCGCAAGGCGTGTTCGAGACCGTCATGATCCCGCCGCGACCGGTGGTCGCAGCACCCGACCCGGGCTACGCCGTGCCTTCGCTGATGCCGGACCAGAGCGATGCGGCCGAGATGCTGCGAACCAATATCGCGGCCGGCACATTCGGCGTCACGCTGCTCGACGGGGTGACCGGATCGGGCAAGACTGAGGTCTATTTCGAGGCGGTCGCGGCGGCGCTCGACCGTGGCAAGCAGGTGCTGATCCTGCTGCCGGAGATCGCGCTGACCCACGCCTTCCTCGAGCGCTTCCAGGAACGGTTCGGCGCCAAGCCGGCCGAATGGCATTCGGACCTGCCGCCAAGGATGCGCGAGCGTGTCTGGCGGCAAGTGGCGGAAGGTGGCGTGCGCGTGGTTGCCGGCGCGCGTTCGGCGCTGTTCCTGCCGTTCAGGGAGCTTGGGCTGATCGTTGTCGACGAGGAGCACGACCCGGCCTACAAGCAGGAGGACCGCGTCTTCTACAATGCGCGCGACATGGCGGTGGTGCGCGGCCATATCGGCGGCTTTCCGGTGGTGCTCGCCTCGGCGACGCCGTCGGTCGAAAGCCGGGTCAATGCGAGCCAAGGCCGCTACAGCAGGGCGGTGCTTTCGGCGCGCTTTGCCGAGGCGGCGCTTCCAGACCTGAAGACGATCGACATGCGCCGCGCCCCGCCGGCACGCGGCGGCTTCCTATCGCCGGTGCTGCTTGGCCATATGCGCCAGACATTGGAGAAAAAGGAACAGTCGCTGCTGTTCCTCAACCGGCGCGGCTATGCGCCGCTGACGCTGTGCCGGGTATGCGGCCATCGCTTTGGCTGCCCGGTCTGCTCGGCCTGGCTGGTCGAGCACCGCTTTCGCGGCCAGCTCGTCTGCCACCATTGCGGACACAATGAGCGGCGGCCCGAGGCCTGCCCGGAATGCGGCACGCTCGATCATCTGGTCGCCTGCGGGCCGGGCGTCGAGCGCATCGCCGAAGAGGTCGTCGGGCAGTTCCCCGACGCCCGAACCATCGTCTTGTCGTCCGACCTGATGGGCGGCGTGCGGCGGCTGAGGTTAGAGCTTGAAGCCATCGCCAATGGCGAGGCCGACATCGTCATCGGCACGCAGCTCGTCGCCAAGGGCCACAATTTCCCAAACATGACCCTGGTCGGTGTGGTCGACGCGGATCTCGGTCTTGCCAATGGCGATCCGCGCGCCGCCGAGCGCACCTTCCAGCTGCTCAGCCAGGTGACCGGCCGCGCCGGCCGCACCGGCAAGAAGAGCCTCGGGCTGCTGCAGACCTTCCAGCCCGACCACCCGGTGATGCGGGCGATCGTCTCCGGTGATGCCGAGGCATTTTACGAGCGCGAGATCGCCGAGCGCGAGCGGGCAGGGCTGCCGCCTTTCGGCCGGCTCGCCGGCGTCATCGTCAGTGCTGCGACAAGGGCGGAAGCGGAGGGCCATGCGCGGGGTTTGCGGCGCGCCGCACCTCAGGCCGCCGACCTGTTCGTGCTCGGCCCGGCCGAGGCGCCGCTGTCGCTGATCGGCGGCCGCCATCGCTTTCGCCTGCTGATCCAGGGCGAGCGGCGCGCCGACATGCAGGGGTTCATTCGCACCATCCTGGCCGAGGGACCGAAGATACGGGGCTCGGTGCGCGTGCAAGTCGACATCGACCCGCAGAGTTTTTTGTGAGGTGTCGAATTGCGCTTCCGAGGCGCGTTCGGCACGTCGAGAATCGCAAAATGCCGGGTGTTGGCCGTCAAAACCGACAGGCCGTTCAAACGGGCAGTGGCTGCGAGGCAAGGGCGCGTGAGCGCCAAAACCGCGCTGGTCGAGCTCCTCCTGCCGCTCGCCGCAGTCGCCTTCGGCATGACTGCCTTCGCGATCGTGGCGCGCCTGGCTGGCTGAGGCGACGCGGTTGGTGTTCGTAGCGGCGCCGGCCTTTCTACCAGGCCGAGAATTCGTTGGGCCAGGACTGGAAACGAAACGTTCCGTTCCTATTTGGGAGATCTCACCACCAAATTCCCGGAGCCGTGCCATGCGCTATAACCAACTTGGAAATACGGGGATGTTCGTCTCCGAACTTTGCCTGGGCACTATGACCTTCGGCGCCGCCGGCGAAAACGCCCAATGGGGCCTGATCGCCAGCCTCGACCAGGATAGCGTCGACGAGATCGTCCAGCGCTCGCTCGCCGCTGGCGTCAATTTCTTCGACACCGCGGATGTCTATTCCTTCGGTGCATCGGAACGGCTTCTCGGCCAGTCGCTCAGGAATCTCGGCATCAAGCGGCAGGATGTGATCATCGCCACCAAGGTCCATGGCGCCATGGGCGACGGCCCCAACCAGCGCGGTTCCTCGCGCGGCCACATCATGGATTCGGTCGAGGCCAGTCTCGAGCGGCTGCAGCTCGACCATATCGATCTCTATCAGCTTCACGGCACCGACACGGTGACGCCGATCGATGAGACACTCAGAGCGCTCGACGATCTGGTTGCCAGCGGCAAGGTCCGCTATGTCGGCGTCTCGAACTGGGCGGCCTGGCGCATCGCCAAGGCGCTCGGCATTGCCGAACGCAAAGGCTTTGCCCGTTTCGAGACCGTCCAGTCCTACTATTCGATCGCCGGCCGCGATCTGGAGCGCGAGATCGTGCCGCTGCTCAACGAGGAGAAGCTTGGGCTGATGGTCTGGTCGCCGATGGCGGGCGGTCTGCTCTCCGGCAAATACGGACCCGGCGCGCCCGGCAATGGCGAGGGCCGTCGCGCCAGCTTCAATTTCCCGCCGGTCAATGAAGACCGCGCCTGGGCGGCGGTCGCCGTCATGCGCGAGATCGCCGCCAAGCACGGCGTCAGCGTCGCCACGGTCGCGCTGGGCTATGTGCTGGCAAAACCCTTCGTAATGAGCGTGATCATCGGCACCAGCCGCATGGAGCAGCTCGAGCAGAACCTTGCCGCCACCGAGTTGAAGCTCGACAGCGACGATCTTGCTCGTCTCGACGAAGTCAGCGCGCTGCCACCCGAATATCCGGGCTGGATGCTCGAGCGTCAGGCGGCTGGCCGGCGGCCGGCGCCCTTTGCGCCGAAAAAGTAATTCAATCGCATATTCGATTTGATGTTGCGGGAGCCGGCGGGCTCCCGATCTTTTTGGGTTCAGGTCAGCCGGACCGTCTCGACCAGAAAATCGAGAAAGGCCCGCACCCGAGCCGGCAAGTGCTTGCCCTGCCCGACATAGACGGCATGAGTGAGCTCCTCGTCGCCGGGGTAGAAATTCTCCAGCAGCGGCACCAGCCGCCCGGCGGCGATGTCGGGCTCCACATGCCAGCGCGCCAGCCGGGCAATGCCTGTCCCGGAGAGCGCCATCAGCCGCATCGCCTCGCCGTCACTGACCAGCGCATTTCCGGTGATCGGGACGACAATGGCCTCGCCAGCCGCGCCGACGAAAGGCCAGCCGTCGAGATGGCGCACGAAGCAGAAACCCATCCGGTTGTGATAATCGAGATCGGCCGGCGTTCGGGGCGTGCCATGCGTCCTGAGGTAGGATGGCGCGGCGACGACGACCACCCGGCTCTGCCCGAGCTTGCGCGCCACCAACCGTGATTCGCCGAGCGGCCCGGCGCGGATGGCGACATCGGCGCGCTCCTCCATCAGGTCGATGACATTGTCGGTCAAAACCAGATCGATGGCGATTTCCGGATAACGTTCGAGGAAGCGCGGCAAAAGCGGGATCAGCCGGTGCTGCCCGAACGGCACGTAGCTGTTGACGCGCAGCCGCCCACGCGGGGCGGCACCGGCCGCCGCCTCGCGCTCGGCTGCCGCCATCTCGGCCAGGATGCGCACGCCGCTGTCGAAGAAGGCCGCTCCCTCCGGTGTCAGTTGCAGCTTGCGCGTCGAACGGGTGACCAGCCGCGCGCCAAGACGGGCCTCAAGTCGGGCAATCAGCTTGCTCACCGCCGACGGGGTCATCCGCAACGCGCGAGCGGCGGCCGAAAAGCTGCCTGCCTCGACAACGCGGACGAACACTTCGATCTCGCCGGAGCGGTTGATGTCTGGTCTCGCCATTCGTGAATCTATTTCACAGACAATGTGCCTGACGCAAGGCTGGTTCACAGCACATCGCGACACGATCTTCCGGGACGGGGCGTGGGAAGACACGGCGTCCCATCAAACGACCGTGATCGAAGTGGGAACCGCCATGCCTCTTGCTCTTTATGCCCTCGCCGCCGGTGCCTTCGGCATCGGTGTCACCGAATTCGTCATCATGGGCCTGCTGCTCGACGTCAGCACCGATCTCGGTGTCTCGATCTCGGCCGCCGGCCAGCTGATCTCAGGCTATGCGCTCGGCGTCGTCGTCGGCGCGCCGCTGCTGACGATCGCCACCGGCCGCTGGCCGCGCAAGACCGTGCTTCTGACGCTGATGGCGATCTTCACGCTGGGCAACCTCGCCTGTGCGCTGGCCCCCGACTACTGGACACTGATGGGCGCCCGCGTGCTCACCGCCTTTGCCCACGGCACCTTCTTCGGCGTTGGTTCGGTCGTTGCGACCGGGCTGGTGGCGCCCAACAAGAAGGCCTCGGCGATCGCCCTGATGTTCACCGGCCTGACCATCGCCAACATCCTCGGCGTGCCCTTCGGCACGTGGCTCGGCCAGGCCTTCGGCTGGCGGGCGACCTTCTGGGCGGTGACCCTGGTCGGTATCGTCGCCTTCGCCATAATTCTCCTGCTGGTGCCGCGCAACAAGGCAGCGCTGGAAAAGAGCGATCTGCGCGGCGATCTCGCTGTGCTCGGCCGCGCGCCCGTCCTGCTTGGCTTCGCCATCACCGTGCTTGGCTATGCCGGCGTCTTCGCCGTCTTCACCTATATCGCCCCCTTGCTGACCGAGATCACCGGTTTTGAGGAAGCAGCCGTGTCGCCGATCCTGCTTGTCTTCGGCGGCGGCCTCATCGCCGGCAATCTCGCCGGCGGCAAGTTCGCCGACCGATCGCTGGCGCCTTCCGTTCTCGGCAGTCTCGTTGTGCTGGCGCTGGTGCTGGGCACGATGACCTTTGCCCTGCATAGCCCGGCGATGGCCGTCATATATGTCGGCCTGCTCGGCGCCGCCGCCTTCGCCACCGTGGCGCCGCTGCAGATGTGGGTGCTGGAAAAGGCTGAAGGCGCCGGTCAGAGCCTGGCCTCGTCCTTCAACATCGCCGCCTTCAATCTCGGCAACGCCGCCGGCGCCTGGCTCGGCGGCGTGGTCATCGCCCATGGCCCCGGCCTCGGTGCCGTGACCTGGGTCGCCGCCCTGCTGCCGCTCTCGGCGCTGGCCGTTGCGGCGCTGGCGCTGCGCCTCGACCGCAGCTCGGTCCTCGGCGTACCGGCATCCGCCCGGTCGTGACGATCCCAGACAAATCCAAACTACAAGGAGCAAACCATGGATTATCGACGTCTTGGCGCCTCGGGCCTGAAGGTCCCGGCGCTCTCGTTCGGCGCTGGAACCTTCGGCGGTTCGGGGCCGCTGTTCGGCGCCTGGGGCAATAGCGATGCGACGGAAGCGCGGCGGCTGGTCGACATCTGCCTGGAGGCCGGCGTCAACCTGTTCGACACCGCCGACGTCTATTCGAACGGCGCCTCCGAAGAGGTGCTCGGCGCAGCCATCAAGGGCCGCCGCGATGCCGTGCTGATCTCGACCAAGACCTCGCTGCCGATGGGCGACGGACCTAACGATGCCGGCTCCTCCCGTTCGCGTCTCATCAAGGCCGTTGAGGATGCGCTGAAGCGTCTCGGCACCGATTACATCGACTTGCTGCAACTGCACGCTTTCGACGCCGCAACGCCGATCGAGGAGGTGCTGTCGACGCTGGACAGTCTCGTGCGCACCGGCAAGCTGCGCTATGTCGGCGTCTCCAACTTTTCCGGCTGGCAAGTAATGAAATCGCTCGGCCTGGCGGACAAGCACGGCTATCCGCGCTACGTCGCCCACCAGGTCTACTATTCGCTGGTCGGGCGCGACTATGAATGGGAGCTGATGCCGCTCGGCCTCGACCAGGGTGTTGGCGCGCTGGTGTGGAGCCCGCTCGGCTGGGGCCGCCTGACCGGCAAGATCCGCCGCGGCGAGAAGCTGCCGGAAAAAAGCCGGCTGCACGACACCGCAAGCTTCGGGCCACCTGTCGAGGACGAACAGCTCTACAGGGTCGTCGATGCGCTCGACACTGTCGCCGAGGAAACCGGCAAGACCGTGCCGCAGATCGCCATCAACTGGTTGCTGCAGCGGCCGACCGTCGCCTCTGTCATTATCGGCGCGCGCAACGAGGAACAGCTGCGCCAGAACCTCGGCGCCGCCGGGTGGTCATTGACGGCAGACCAGATGAAGAAGCTCGACGCCGCAAGCGCCGTTACCGCACCCTATCCGTATTTCCCCTATCGCCGGCAGGAGGGTTTCGCCCGGCTGAGCCCGCCTGCGGTCTGATTGCGCGGGGGCCGACAGGCCGCGGGACAGCGCCCCCCTCTGTCCTGCCGGACATCTCCCCCACGAGGGGGGAGATTGGATGTTGCAACGACTTTCGCCAGATCTCCAACGTTGTGAAAGAATGGCACGGTCAGCGAAGCTGCCGATCTCCCCCCTTGTAGGGGAGATGTCCGGCAGGACAAAGGGGGGCGCCGTAAAGCGCCCACCTCGGCATCCAATACGATTGCAACCTGACGTCCTAAGCCGTCGACTAATGCAGCACGAACTCGCCGTCGACCTTGTGCCATTCGTTGGGCGCGATCAGCTTCTGGTGCGTGTAGCTCACCGAATGCAGCGGGCCATCTAGCTTGGTCTGCCAGAACTCGATGAACCGGATCAGCACCGGAAATTTCGGAGCGATGTCGTAGTCCTGCCAGATGAAGCTCTGCAGCAGATGCGGATGATCGGGAAAATGATAAAGAATCTTGGCCGTGGTCAAGCCATAGCCCTTGAGCATCAGGTCCATTTCGGAATGGTCGCGCATCGCGGTCCCCTGGTTGATTCTCCTTTCCTCCCAAGTTGAAATTGTGCGCGCTATTTGCTTAATCGTCTATTGATATTTCGTAGTTAGAGGCCAGATTTACAACGCAAAAACATGCGGTTAGCAGCGATCGTGGTCGAGTGCTGATAGCGGCGAAAACGACGTCTGCGGCATCCCGCCGCGCGAATCCAACGTCTAATGTTGCCGTCACCGCGGAACTGTTAATAATGCGCGCGAATTCGCGGCCGCTTCGCCGCGATGCTGCTCGGCGAGCAAGCTGACAGTTGGTCTTGGGAGGGAATGGAAAAATGTCCGAGGTTCATGTCCATCGCGTCCAGCCGGCGTGGAAGAAGAATGCGCTGATCGACAATGACACCTATATGAAATGGTACGCCGACAGCGTGAAGAACCCGGACAAGTTCTGGGGCAAGCACGGCAAGCGCATCGACTGGTTCAAGCCCTACAGCAAGGTCAAGAACACCTCCTTCGACGGCAAGGTCTCGATCAAATGGTTCGAGGACGGCGAGACCAATGTTTCCTGGAACTGCATCGACCGGCATCTGAAGAAGCGCGGCGACCAGACCGCCATCATCTGGGAAGGCGACAATCCCTACGACGACGGGAAGATCACTTATAACGAGCTCCACGCGCATGTCTGCCGGCTCGCCAACGTGATGAAGAAGCACGGCGTCAAGAAGGGCGACCGCGTCACCATTTACATGCCGATGATCCCGGAAGCCGCCTATGCAATGCTCGCCTGCACGCGCATCGGCGCCATCCATTCGGTGGTCTTTGGCGGCTTTTCGCCGGACGCGCTAGCCGGCCGCATCGACGACTGCAAATCAACCTTCGTCATCACGGCCGACGAAGGCCTGCGCGGCGGCAAGCCGATCCCGTTGAAGGACAACACCGACAAGGCGATCGAGATCGCCGCCAAGGCCGGAACGAAAGTCGAGAGGGTCGTCGTCGTGCGCCGCACCGGCGGCAAGACCGGCTGGGTAGCCGGACGCGACGTCTGGTACCACGACGAGGTCGCGACGGTTAAGGCGGAGTGCAAGCCGGAGAAGATGAAGGCCGAGGACCCGCTGTTCATCCTCTATACGTCAGGTTCGACCGGCAAGCCGAAGGGCGTGCTGCACACCACGGCAGGCTATCTCGTCTATGTCTCGATGACCCACCAACATGTCTTCGACTATCATGACGGCGATATCTACTGGTGCACCGCCGACGTCGGCTGGGTCACCGGCCACAGCTACATCGTCTACGGGCCGCTCGCCAACGGCGCCACCACGCTGATGTTCGAAGGCGTGCCGAACTACCCGTCGCAGTCCCGCTTCTGGGAGGTCATCGACAAGCACAAGGTCAACATCTTCTACACCGCGCCGACGGCGTTGCGGGCGCTGATGGGCGCCGGCGACGCCCATGTCGCCAGGACGTCGCGCAAATCGCTGCGCGTGCTCGGCACGGTCGGAGAGCCGATCAATCCGGAAGCCTGGGAGTGGTATTTCAACGTCGTCGGCAACGGCAAGGTGCCGATCGTCGACACATGGTGGCAGACCGAGACCGGCGGCATCCTGATCACGCCTCTGCCCGGCGCCACCCACCTCAAGGCAGGTTCCGCGACGCGGCCGTTCTTCGGCGTCAAGCCGCAACTGGTCGACGGCGACGGCAAGGTGCTGGACGGTGTTGCAAGCGGCAACCTCTGCATCGCCGATTCATGGCCAGGCCAGATGCGCACCGTCTATGGCGACCACGAGCGCTTCGTGCAGACCTATTTTTCGACCTACAAGGGCAAATATTTTACCGGCGACGGCTGCCGCCGCGACGCCGATGGCTACTACTGGATCACCGGCCGCGTCGACGACGTCATCAACGTCTCCGGCCACCGCATGGGCACGGCCGAGGTCGAATCCGCGCTGGTTTCGCACGAGAAAGTCTCGGAAGCTGCCGTCGTCGGCTATCCGCACGACATCAAGGGCCAAGGCATCTACTGTTATGTCACACTGATGGCCGGCGAGAAGCCGAGCGAGGAGTTGCGCAAGGAACTCGTCGCCCATGTCCGCAAGGACATTGGCGCCATCGCCACGCCCGACAAGATCCAGTTCGCTCCCGGCCTGCCGAAAACCCGTTCGGGCAAGATCATGCGGCGCATCCTGCGCAAGATCGCCGAGGACGATTTTGCCGCGCTCGGCGATACCTCGACACTGGCCGACCCGGCGGTCGTCGACGACCTCATCGCCAACCGGCAGAACAAGCGGGCCTGATGCCCGCCTCGACGGAGATCGGTACTGTCAGCGAGCTCTGGCGCTATCCGGCGAGTTCGCTTGCCGGCGAACACCGGGATGTGATCTCCGTCGGCCTTGAGACCATCGACGGCGACCGCCTGTTCGGCCTTGTAGACGCCTCTGACGGTGAGATCGCGCGGCCTGACCGCGAGGGGAAATGGCACAAGGTGCCACTCATTCGGACCCGGCTGAATGGTGACCGCGCGCTTGAGATTGCCATTCCCGGTGGCAAGTGGTTGACGGCGCCGGGCGTCGAGAGCGACTATACCGTTTCTGCCTTTCTCGGCTTCGCGGCCTCGATCCGGCCGTTTCGCCAGAAAGATGCGCCGGACTATACCGGCCTTCTGACCGCCGAGCGTTACCGCAAGGCGCCCATCCACCTCCTGACCACCGCTTCGCTGGCGCGCCTGAAGGCGCTGCATCCGGAAGGCGCCGCCGACCCGCGCCGTTTCCGCCCCAACATCGTCGTCGACATGACGGCGATCGAGGGATCATTCCCGGAGACGGAATGGATCGGACGCAAGCTGGCGATCGGCGATCTGCTGTTGACCATCTTCGAACCATGCCGCCGCTGCGGCTTCACCATCATCGCTCAGGATGGTTTCGGCCACGATGCGGCGATCCTGCGCAATCTGGTCCGCCATAACGCCCACAATTTCGGCGTCTACTGCACGGTCGACCGCCCCGCCCGCGTTGAACTCGGCGAGACGATGCGCCTCCTGTAGGCTACCGATAAAGGTCCGCCCGCGTCGGCGGCAGGCCGCTTGGGCCCCGCGCGCGCTTGGTGACGACCGTCTGGAAAACCTGCGCCGAGGCTCGTTCGAAAGTGATCGAACAGCCGGTGAGATAAAGCAGCCAGAGGCGTGCCTTGGCTTCGCCGACCTCGGCGATCGCCTCGTCGAAGCGTGCGTGGAGGCGCTCGGCCCACAGGCGGCAGGTGCGGGCATAGTGCTCGCGCAAATTCTCGACATCGTAGACGAGGAAGCCGTGCGCTTCGAGATTGCCGAGCGTCATGCCGATCGTATCGAGCTCACCGCCGGGAAAGATGTATTTGATCAGCGCCTTGAATTCCGGGCCCTTGCGCAAGGTCTTCTTGATGCTGCCCTTGTCGCGCCGGGTGATGGCGTGATGCAGATAAATGCCGCCCGGTTTGAGCAGGCGATGGATGGTCGAAAAATAGGCGGCGTGGTTGGCCAGCCCCAAATGCTCGAACATGCCGATCGACGAGATCTTGTCGAAGGAGCCGGATAGCTCGGCATAGGATTTTATCTCGATGGTGATGCGATCCTCCAGCCCCTCAGCGCGGATGCGCTCGCGGGCGAGCTGGGTCTGGGCTTCCGACAGCGAGACGCCGTGGCCGACGACGCCGTAACGTTTCGCGGCATGGATGAGCATGGCTCCCCAGCCGCAGCCGATGTCGAGCAGCTTTTCGCCCGGCTTCAGCCGGAGCTTGCGGCAGATGTGGTCGAGCTTGTCTTTCTGCGCCTGGTCGATGCCATTGGCGAAATCGCTGAAATAGCCGCAGCTATAGACCATGCGTTCGTCGAGGAAGAGCCGGTAGAAGGCGTTCGAAATGTCGTAGTGGTGCTGGATGGCTTGCCTGTTCGATCCGCTGACGAAGGGGGTGCGCCCGGAAAGGTCGGTCCGCGCCGTCATCTGTTTTCTCGAAAAAAGCACGGCCGGCAGGTCGCGCAGGACCGCGAGCTTGGGCAACGACTTGAGCTTCGTCCTGAGTTTACCGTGCGCGGGCAGGGCGTAGAAATCGAACAGCGAACCGTCTTCCACGTCGATGGTCTTGGAAATCCACATTTCGATCAGCGTCGAGAGGTTGGGCCGACGCATCACCTGCCAGACGATGTCCTGGTCGTTGATGGTGACCACGGGGCCGGTGGGGGGCCCGATCCGCTCGCCGTTCCACAGCTTGACAGCGAAACCTGGCTTCAATGTCTCGATGACCGTTCGAACGATCCGTGCGGCTCTGTCGGCTGCCTCCATCCCCATCCTCCCCTGCTCAGCACGCTGGCGGTGCGGCAGCGACTTTGCCTGTCCGATCGGATAGCCGCAAGCAGTTAGCGGCAAACGCGTACGGCATTTTCACCATGGCGCCTTGCCATTTGCAGATCGACACCCCATCATGAGGGCGTCTTCAACAAATCGAAAGGAGGTGATCCGATGTCGAGTGATTTCGTTTTCCAGAACGTGGCCTCAGCGGATTGCACTTTCGGGAAGCAGTCTTCCCGTTAAGGCGCGAGATGCGCGGCTGGCGACGCCTGGAGCGCCGAGCGTCCTTTGGACACGCAAAGGACGCTCCAGCACTTAAACTCTACACGTCGCTGCCATGAGCCGCGCCATGGACGGAACACGGAAGGCCGCCGGCTTCGAAAGAAGCGGCGGCCTTTTCCTTGTCCGGATCCTGTCAGGTAATGCCCTCTATTTGGTCAATGCCAGGCTTTCGATGTTGCGCGCTATCTCCTGGAAAGCCTGGTTGAGTTCCGTCCCGTTGGCGGCCTGATAGAAGTGCTTGATCTTGGCGGTATCCGGGCTCGCGCAATTCTGCAGTGTCGCCTCGGCATTCTCCTCGTTGAGATCGAAACCGATGGTGAAGATTTCGATACCCTTGTCGCGCATGGCGGTACAGAGCGTCTTGGCTGCCGTGCGGGTCGGTTCCTTGCCGGCATCATTGTAGACCTCACCGACAGTGCTGGCATCGAAGTAGGACAGGTTGAACTCGCCGTCGGTCATCAGGATCGCGATTTTGGCGACCTTGTTCGGATCCGCCTTGGCCGGCCGCTGCGAAGCATTCATCACGCTGCCCCAGTTTTCCGAAAGCATGTACCATGTCCACTGCACGCCGATATGGCCCGCGGTGCCGCCCGATGCGACAAAGTTCTTGATGACGTTCTTGAGCGCCGCGGCGTCCGCCGTCAGCGGCTTCAACCTGGCGGCCGGGCAGCCAGCCGTGCCGGTCTGCCCGGCAAAGGACGACAACAGGTAATCGCGATTGACCATGCTGATGTCGGGACCTACATCCGAATATTGATAGGTACCCTTGCGCTCGGTGGCGCAATTGTCCGGACGCATTAAGCCGGAGACATACTGTACGGCGCCATTGCCTGGCGCCTGCTTGCGCTGGCTGGTCGAGGTTTCGACATAGACGCTGCTGGCAGCAAGGGCGCCGGCATTCACCGAATTGGCGTATGGTACGATTGAGACACGCACTCGGGGGTTAGAGGAGTCCTGGCCGTCCAGGAAGCTGTCGACCGCGTTCGCTGCAGCTGTCCTCAGATCGATGATCTTCTGGCCGGCCATCGACCCTGTGACGTCGAGCATCATCGCCACTTCGATCGTCTTGTCCGAATAGAGCGCTGTCGTCGATGCGGCAACGCGCTTCATCTCACCCATGCTGAAAAGCGGAAAATAAAGGCCGAGATCGACATGCACGTCCGCCTGAACCGTCTTGGCGGTCCTGTCGAGCGTCAACTTGTCGAGGACGATCCGATCAGCCTGCAGGATGCCCGCTCGGCTGTTGGCATCGAGAAACGCCTGCACCGACTTGTTGGCGTCGGCCTCCTTGATGACGCCGGTCGTCAGGTCGCGCGCCGTCGAGGTCACCGCCGCATCGACCACGCCTTGCAAGCTCGACTTGGCGTTATAAAGCTGGGAAACGTTAACGGCAAAGCCGGCGCCCAGCGCCAGCACCGACGCAACCATGCCGAACAGAACCGCGAAATTTCCGCTTCGATCCCCGGCAAAGCTGCCGATCGCGTGAAAAAGACCCCCAAAATGCCGCATGCTTCCGCCTCCATTCGCCACGACCTCGAGGCCGTGTGAGGGGCATTGCAGGATTCCGGCCGGACGGCGCCGCGAAGGGACCAACAGCTACCGGCTCATTGTCAAATCGTTGTTTCTGCTTGGTTTCGAAACGCGGCAAGGTGAACAAACGGTAAACGACAAGCCGCTGCGGCAATTTCGTTTACGAAGCGCTTACCATGATCACGCCGTCCGCCGCAGAGCACCAAAACCCCATCCCGATCCGGCACAGGCGCGCTGTGCCGAAGCGGACCAGGGGCCATCAGATCCGTACGACAGCCCGGATGATCGTAACCGCAAGACGCACGCCGTTCGTGCTTGCGCTTCTATGCCAGCATCTGCGCGCTGGCGGTCCTGTCGACGCCGCGATGGGGCGGGTTGAACAGGTTGCTTTCCTGCTCGTAGGTCCAGACCTTGAACAAGCTGAGCTGGTGCGGGCCGAAACTGTGCAGCAGCGGCACGTCGGTCGCGTCGCGGCCGCGCGCGATGACGACGCGGCCGATCCTCGGCGTGTTGTGGCGAGGGTCGAACGTGTACCATTTGCCGTCGAGAAACACTTCCAGCCACGCCGAAAAATCCATCGGTGCCGGGTCGACCGGTACGCCGATGTCGCCGAGATAACCGTTCACGTAGCGGGCGGGGATGTTCATGCAGCGGCAGAGCGTGATCGCCAGATGAGCGAAGTCGCGGCAGACTCCGACGCGCTCTTCATGCGCCTGCGCCGCCGTGCGGGTTGAGCGCGCATAGCCGTAACCGAACGACAGACGGTTGTGGACATAGTCGACGATCGCCTGCACCCGCGCCCAGCCGGATGGAACAGGCCCGAAAACCTGCCAGGCCAGATCGCTGAGATGATCGGTCTCGCAATAGCGACTGCCGAGCAGATAGCAGAGCACGTCATCAGGCAACTCCGCCACCGGCACTTGCCTGGCCAGCGGGTTGACCTCGTCGGTCTCGCCGCTGTCCTCGACGACGGCGTCGTAAAGAATGCGAAAGCCGCCGCCAGGCGCGGTGAAGCGGCGGCAGGTGTTGCCATAAAGATCGTGATAGAGCCGGGTTGGCACGGAAGGCGAGGTCAGCACGCGCGTCTGCCGTTTTATGTCGGCCTGGCGGTCCCTGTGGATCTCGAGCAGCGAAATCACCGGGGTGGCTTCAGCACAGTCGATGGCGATTTCGTAGCCGAGCCGAATCAGCATCGCGGTTTCCTCTTTTTTGAGCATGGTGGAAGACAGTTTGGTCAACGCGAAACGGCCCGCCATGGTTCCCTCGTATATCGAAAAGGCGATCTCGCGCCTTCCCATGCAGCCGACGCGACGTTACGGTCGATCGACACGCTTTTGGTTCCCTCCGACACAACCTCCCGGGATAACAGATGTTCGCAGGCAAGAAATTCGCAGCCTTCCTGTTCGACATGGACGGCACGGTGGTCAATTCGATTGCCGCCGCAGAAAGGGTCTGGGCAGATTGGGCACGCCGGCAAGGTGTCGACGTTGCCGCATTCCTGCCGACGATCCACGGCGTGCGGGCGATCGAGACCATCGCTCGGCTGGCGCTTCCAGGCGTCGATCCGATGCGCGAGGCCGATGCGCTTCTGCAGGCCGAGGCGGCCGATATCGAGGGCATCCTTCCGATCGCCGGCGCCGCGGCGTTTCTGGCGTCGCTGCCGCCCGAGCGCTGGGCCATCGTCACTTCCGCGCCGCGCGAGCTGGCTCTCCTGCGCATCGCGGCCGCAGGCATCCCGCTTCCCGCCGTCCTTGTTGCGGCGGAGGACGTTTCCCGCGGCAAGCCGGCGCCCGATTGCTTCCGGCTGGCGGCCGAGCTGTTGGGCGTGGATGCGGGCGACTGTCTCGTTTTCGAAGATGCGCCCGCCGGCATATCGGCGGCCGAGGCCGCAGGAGCTGCGGTAGTGGTGATCAGCGCCACGCACCAGCATCCGTTGCAAACGCCGCATGCTGCGATCGCCTCTTATGACGGGCTAGGCATTACGGTCGACGACCGAGGCTGGGTTGTCCTCGCGGCGGAGCGCACTGCGGCGTAGGGTGCCCTTAGAAATCGCTGGTCAGGCCTTTCACCTCCCAGTCGCCATAGCGGCCGGGTTCCTTGCTGCCACGCCCGCCGATCTCCCGGGGCATCGCGGCTTCCTGCTGGCGATAGCGTTCGCGCCGTGCTTCCGCTTCCGCCAAAGCACGGCGGGCTGCCGGCGTCAGCGTCTTTTGCGGCGCGTCGTGACCGGGGCCGGCGTTTGTATTACTGGTTTCAGCTGTTTTATTGGTTTCGTCGATCATCCGATATTCCCGGCGGATTGAAACTGGCCCCATTTGAAACGGGCCCCAATTGAAACAGGGCCGCATGGTTCCCATCATATAGCGATGAGCCGATAGCGATCGACCCCTTTTTACGCAGGGCCGGCAGAAACGGGAGCAGACGATGAACACACTTCGCACCGCCATGCTTTTGGCCGCGATGACCGCGCTGTTCATGGGCGTCGGCTATCTGATCGGCGGATCGGGCGGCATGGTGATCGCCTTGCTGATTGCCGCCGCTATGAACCTGTTCAGCTATTGGAATGCCGACAAGATGGTGCTGTCGATGAACCGCGCCGTCGAGGTCGACGAAAGGAACGCGCCGGAATATTACGCCATCGTGCAGAGCCTCGCCAGACAGGCCGGCCTGCCGATGCCGAAAACCTATCTGATCGACAACCCGCAGCCCAACGCTTTCGCCACCGGCCGCAACCCGCAGAATGCCGCGGTCGCCGCCACCACCGGGCTGCTGCAGCAACTGTCGCATGAGGAGGTCGCGGCTGTCATGGCGCACGAGCTCGCCCATGTGCAGCACCGCGACACGCTGACCATGACGATCGTCGCCACGCTTGCCGGCGCGATCTCGATGCTCGGCAATTTCGCCTTCTTTTTCGGCGGCAGCCGCGACAACAACAATTCCTTCGGCATTATTGGCGTGCTGGTGGCGATGATCGTGGCGCCGTTAGCCGCGATGATTGTGCAGATGGCGATCAGCCGCACCCGCGAATACGAGGCCGACCGGCGCGGCGCCGAGATCTGTGGACAGCCGCTTTGGCTTGCCTCGGCGCTTGACAAAATCGCCCGTGGCGCCGAACGCATCCGCAACCCGGATGCAGAGCGCAATCCGGCGACCGCCCACCTCTTCATCATCAATCCTCTTTCCGGCGAGCGCATGGACAGTCTGTTTTCCACCCACCCGAACACCGACAACCGCATCGCGGCTTTGCAGGCGATGGCGCGGGACATGACATCCGCCCCCGCTCAGCGGCAGGCCCCGATGCCGCGGCAGGACGAGCAGCGGCCGTCCGGCCCGTGGGAGAAGGCAGCCGAGCAGCCTGAGCAGCCGACTGAACCGGCCAGGCCGAAATCCAATCCCTGGGGCCGCAATCCGACCGGACCCAAAGGCCCGTGGTCGTGAGCGAAGCGAAACGCCGGCACCGAATTTCAGGCGATCATGAAAACAATACAGCGAGCCCCGACGAGCCCGTCGCTGGTCTCGCCGCGCGCAAGGCGGCGGCACGGTTGCTTGCCGCCGTCATCGATGCCAAGACGCCGCTCGACGGTTTGACCGACCACGAGAACGGCCATCCGCAATACAAGGCGCTCGACCTGCGCGACCGGGCGCTGGTGCGCGCTATACTGGTCACTGCGCTGCGCTTTCGCATGACCATATCAGGGCTGCTGGCGCGCCGGCTGGAAAAGCCGCTGCCGCCCAACGCCACCGCGCTTTCGCACATTCTGCATGTAGCGGCGGCGCAGATCCTGTTCCTCGACATTCCCGACAGTGCCGCCGTCGACCTTGCCGTGACCCACGCCAAGTCCGATCCGCGCACGGTGCGCTTCTCCGGTCTCGTCAATGGCGTGCTGCGCACGCTGGCGCGGTCCAAGCAGGCCGAGTTGGCTGCGGCGCTTGCCGCTACCGACGAAGCGCCGAAATGGTTTTCCGACCGGCTGAAAGCTGCCTATGGCGCCGATAAGGCCAGGCAAATCCTCGCCGCCCACAGGTATGAGGCGCCGGTCGACTTCACCGCCAAGTCCGATCCCGCGCTGTGGGCCGAGCGGCTCGGCGGCATCGTGCTGCCGACCGGCACGGTGCGGGTGGAAAAGCTCAGCGCCTCCGTCACCGAGCTGCCCGGCTTCGAAGACGGCGCCTGGTGGGTTCAGGATGCCGCCGCCAGTCTTCCGGCCCGGCTCTTCGGCGACATCAGGGGTTTGCGCGTCGCCGATCTCTGTGCCGCCCCTGGCGGCAAGACCGCTCAGCTCATTCTCGGCGGCGCCGAGGTCACCGCGATTGATTCCTCGAAGAACCGGTTGGCGCGGCTCTCGCAGAATCTCGAGCGGCTTGGTTTGTCCGCAGAGATCGTCCAGGCCGATCTGCTCAAATACGAGCCGGAACAACCGTTCGACGCCGTCCTCCTCGATGCGCCCTGCTCCTCGACCGGCACGGTGCGGCGGCATCCCGACGTGCCCTGGACGAAGACGGCGGCCGACGTCGAAAAACTCGCCGATCTGCAGCGGAGGCTGCTCGCCCGCGCCGTCACCCTGGTCAGGCCCGGCGGTCGCATCGTCTTTTCCAACTGTTCGCTCGACCCGCTCGAAGGCGAGGCGCTTCACCGCGCCTTCCTCGCCGGAACGGCTGATATCGTCGACGATCCGCTCCGCCCGGGCGAGATCGCCGGCATCGATCCTTTCCTGACCTCGCAAGGCACGCTGCGCACCACGCCCGCCGATCTCGAGCTCGGCTCACCGGAACGGTCCGGCCTGGACGGCTTCTTCGCCGCCCGCATGCGCAGGGCCGGCTAAAGCTGAGAATTTGAAGACTATTTTAGGAAGAATCCTGCGGAAAACAGGCTGAACTCCAAGGCCTCAGTGGAAATTCGCCTTCGCATAAGTTCTTGAACCATATAACTTGTCTTCGGATTGAGGGGTATCAGGAGGGCTTTTGGCGATCGCTGCCGGCAGCACGACGCGTCTATGGACGCTTGTCGCGAAGGAGTTCTGGCGCAAGACGCGCCGGCGCCTGCGTGCCGGGCCTATCTATCGCTGGCGCTACTCCGGCCGCACGCCGGAACGCGTGTTGATCGCTCCGCCGGACCTGCGCCTGGCCGACCCGCAGATTGCGCTCGAGATCTATTATGGTCGCTATCCGCTGTCGGGGCATCTGGTCGAGACCGGCGGCAAGTCGCCCTTCCAAATCGCCGTGGCCAATCCCGGCTGGCAAAAGGCCCTGCACGGCTTTCGCTGGCTGCGCCATATGCGCGCCGCCGGCACCGAGCTTGCCGCAGCCAATGCCCGCGCGCTGGTCTCCGACTGGATCACTATTCATGGCAGCAACATTTCCGGTGTCGCCTGGGAGCCCGGCACGACGGCCAAGCGCGTTATTGCCTGGCTGCAGCATTCCTCGGTAGTGCTGCAGGGTGCTGAATTTCCCTTCTACCGGGCGTTTCTGAAATCGCTGGCCATGCAGATCCGCTATCTCAGGGCGATGGCACGCGAGATGCCGGACGGCAAGGACAGGCTGCGCGCCCGCATCGCGCTTGCCTTTGCCGCTCTGTCACTGCCGGCGCCGCCATCGGCGCTGCGCGGTGCAACCCGCAACCTTGCCGAGGAGCTCGACCGCCAGATTCTACCGGATGGCGGCCATATTTCCCGCAATCCGATGGCCGTGCTTGAAATTCTCGCCGACCTTCTGCCGCTGCGGCAGACTTATGCCAATCAAGCCGAAACGCCGCCGGCGGCGCTGATGGGCGCCATCGACCGTATGCTGCCGGCGTTGCGCTTCTTTCGCCACCAGAACGGCAGCCTCGCCCGCTTCAACGGCATGGGTGCGACTATCCACGACCGCATCGCCACCATTCTGCGCCACGACGACACCGCCGGCGCGCCGTTGCTGCACGCACCGCATTCGGGCTACGAGCGTCTCTCCATGAGCGGCGTCACCGTGATCGCCGATACCGGTCCGCCGCCGCCCATCGATGTTTCCAACGCGGCGCACGCCGGATGCCTGGCCTTCGAGCTGTCTTCAGGCCGCCAGCATTATGTCGTCAACGCTGGCGTCGACACCTACGGCGCCGCCGAATTCCGGCCGCTTGCCCGCGCCACGGCGGCCCATTCGACCGCCACCATCAACGACACCTCGTCAGCGCGTTTCAGCCACTCGCTGCGCGTCAACGATCTGCTCGGCACGCCGTTGATCGGCGGCCCGCAGCATGTGCTTTGCAAGCGCACCGACCAGCAAGGCAGCCAGGGTTTTCTGGCTCGCCACGACGGCTATGTCGCGCGCTTCGGCTTCCTGCATGAGCGCGAACTGAAATTGTCGGCCAACGGCAATGTGCTCGCCGGTAAGGATCGCATTCTGCGGCCGGGCGGCGCGGCCATCCGCAACAACGGTCGCGATTTCGTCACGGTGCGCTTCCACATCCATCCCGACATAGGCCTGCTCCAGGACGAGCACGGTCGCCTGGTGCTGACCGCCGATCAGGCCGACACGTGGGTGTTCACCTGCACCGAGGTGACGCCCGAGGTCGAGGAATCGATTTATTTCGCCGGTCTTGGCGGCCCGCGCCGCAGCCGGCAGATCGTGCTGGCCTTCAAGGCATCGGAGGTTTCCGAAGTCCATTGGCAACTGACGCGGACGGTGATCGCCGTCCTCCGGCAAAAAGCTGAGACTGCGGTTAGCCTCGCAGTTTGATTTCCAGGCCTCATGTGCTACGGCGCGCGGACACTTTCCCAACCAGCCGTGAAAGGCCGCCAGCCCATGGCCGTCGCCGCCAAGAACATCCCCGCGCCCGACCTCGTTCCCGTTCGCCGCGCGCTGCTTTCCGTCTTCGACAAGACCGGGCTCATCGATTTCGCCAGGGCGCTGGCCGCGGCCGGCGTCGAGCTGGTCTCCACCGGCGGCACGGCAAAGGCGATCGCCGAGGCAGGCATGGCCGTGCGCGACGTCTCCGACCTTACCGGCTTTCCCGAGATCATGGACGGCCGCGTCAAGACGCTGCATCCGTCCGTGCATGGCGCGCTGCTCGGCGTGCGCGACGATCCCGAACACGCCGCGGCGATGCGCGATCATGGCATCGAGCCGATCGATCTCGTCGTCTCCAATCTCTACCCATTCGAGGATGTCCGCCGCTCCGGCGCCGCTTACGCCTCGATCGTCGAGAACATCGACATAGGCGGCCCGGCGATGATCCGCGCCTCGGCCAAGAACCACGCCTATGTCGCCATCGTCACCGATCCCGAGGACTATGCCTCGGTGATCAACGCCCTGGAGATGAATTTCGGCTCGCTCTCGCTGGATTTCCGCAAGAAGCTGGCGGCCAAGGCGTTCGCCCGCACCGCCAGCTATGATGCGGCGATCTCCGGCTGGTTCGCCGAAGCGCTGGAGATCGAGCACCCCACCTGGCGCGCCTTCGGCGGCAGGCTGGACCAGGTGATGCGCTACGGCGAGAACCCGCACCAGAGCGCCGGCTTCTACGTCGATGGCGACAAGCGGCCGGGCGTCGCGACGGCGCGCCAGCTTCAGGGCAAGCAGCTTTCCTACAACAACATCAACGACACCGATGCCGCCTTCGAACTGGTCGGCGAGTTCGACCCGGCCCGCTCCGCCGCCGTCGCCATCATCAAGCACGCCAACCCGTGCGGCGTCGCTGAGGGCGCTTCGTTGAAGGCGGCCTACGCCAAGGCGCTTGCCTGCGATCCGGTCTCGGCCTTTGGCGGCATTGTCGCGATGAACCGTACCCTTGATGCCGAGGCCGCCGAAGAGATCGTCAAAACCTTCACCGAGGTCATCATCGCGCCGGGCGCCTCGGAAGAAGCTATCCGCATCGTCGCCGCCAAGAAGAATCTGCGCTTGCTTGTCACCGGCGGCCTGCCCGATCCGCGCACGGCCGGCTCCATCGTGAAATCCGTTTCCGGCGGGTTGCTCGTCCAGGGCCGCGACAATGCGGTGGTCGATGACCTCGACGTGAAAGTGGTGACCAGGCGGGCGCCGACTCCGACCGAAATGGCCGATCTCAAATTCGCCTTTCGCGTCGCCAAGCACGTCAAGTCGAATGCCATCGTCTACGTCAGAGACGGTGCCACCGTCGGCATCGGCGCCGGCCAGATGAGCCGGGTCGATTCCTCGCACATCGCCGCGCGCAAGGCGCTAGACGCGGCCGAGGCTGCCGGTCTGGCCGAGCCGCTGACCAAAAATTCTGTCGTCGCCTCGGATGCCTTTTTCCCGTTTGCCGACGGGCTTTTGTCTGCGATCGAAGCCGGCGCCACCGCCGTCATCCAGCCAGGCGGCTCGATGCGCGACGACGATGTCATCGCCGTCGCCGACGCGCACGGCATCGCCATGGTGTTTACCGGCGTGAGGCATTTCAGGCATTGATTGCTATGCCGGTGTAGAGGCGTTCTGAGAATTCGCTCCGCTGAGCCGGATGGCGTGGTTTTCGAGAACCGGAGCGGAGCGGACATTGAGTCCGTGAGCACCGGAAGCGCAGAAAATCGCGTCAGGCGACCGGCGGAGTAGAATTATCGAACGTCTCTCACTCCGCCGGCCGGTTGTCGGCCGGATACGGCGTGCGGACCAGGATCGCCAGGCCGACGCCGAGGAACAGCACGATTGCCGCCATGCCTAGCCGCGACGAGCCGCTGGCCAAGGTGATCGTGGCCACTATGAATGGCGCAGCAAAACTGGTCGCCCGCCCGGCCAGCGCATAGATGCCGAAATAGCGGCCTGATTCGGCAGCGGTGACGCTGCGCGCCATGTAGGAGCGCGACGATGCCTGCACCGGCCCGAAGGCAAGCCCTATCAGCAGACCAAAGAAGAGGTAGGCTTTTTCCGCCGGTGTACCGAACAACCCGCCGCTATCGGCTCCGGGCATCATCCAGGCACCGAACAGCGTGTAGCCCGGCCCGGTCGAGACGATGCCGATCGTGGCGATGCTGAGCAGGACAAGCGAGATCATCACTATGGTCTTGGAGCCAAGCGCCACGTCGAGGCGTGCGGCAACCAGGCAGCCGACGATGGCGACGACGTTGAGGATGATGCCGAACAGGCCGATCTCGGTGATCGACCAGTGGAACATCGCCGCCGCAAAGGCACCGCCCAGCGCAAGCAACGCATTGACGCCATCCTGGTAGACCATGCGGGCGACGAGAAAGCGGAAGATGCCGCTGCGCTTGCGTATTTCACCCAGCGTCGATTTCAGTTCCGACAGTCCCTCGCGCACCGCCGGTCGAAGGGGAATGCCCTTCGCGGCATCCGGTGTGAAAAAGAACATTGGCAGGATGAACAGGAAATACCAGGCCGCTGACAGGGGTCCGGTCGCCCGTGCGTCCTCGCCGAGTTTCGGATCGAGCCCGAGGACCGGGTCGAGGCCGACGATGGTCTTGCCGGTTTCCGGTGAACTGGCCATGAAGGCGACGACGAAGATTAGAGCAATCATGCCGCCGAGATAGCCAAGACCCCATGCCATATTCGAGATTCGGCCGATTTCGCTCTTCGGCACCAGACGCGGCATCATCGAATCGTTGAAGACGGTCGAGAATTCCGCCGCGACCGAGGCCAGCGAGAAGAACAGCACGACCAGGAAAAGGTTCGAACCGGGAGCAGCGAACCACAGTAAGCAAAGACTGGTGATCTTGATCGCGGCGAAGAGTGCGATCCACGGTTTTCGCGGGCCGGTCTGGTCGGCGATCGAGCCGAGGATCGGTGACAGCACGGCGATCGCCAGACCCGCCGCGGCGATGCCGTAACCCCATGCCGCCTGGCCCGTTTCCGGATCACTCGCCATGCGCGAGACGAAGTAGGGCCCGAAGATAAAGGTGGTGATGACCGTGAAGAATGGCTGTGCTGCCCAGTCGAACAGCATCCATCCCCAGATGCCGCGTTCCGGCGCTCGCTGCACTGCTACCTCGGCCATATGCCCTCCCACGAACGGCGCCACGAACCAGGGCGCCGCGCCGCTCTATAGCGCAGTTCCTGCCAGCAATCCCGCGCGATGTGGAAAACTTCTCACAGCGCCGTCAGGTCGCTGATCAGCCCCGATGCCACCGACAGCCTCGACACGGTGATGTCGCCGCCCTCGGTCAGCGCCTGCAGCCGCTCGCGGATGCGCCCGACCCTCTCGCCGCCGGCCTCCAGCCATGCCGCCACCGGGTCCGCCGCGTTGGCATGGCCGGTGAGCGCCGCCACCGCGATGCCGCGCCTGGCCGCGCCGATCGTGTCGGTGGCGCGGGAAAGCGCCAATTGATCATAGTAGTCGGACGGCGCGATCGAGCGCGCCGCATCCTCGACGCGCGGAATACGGAACGCATCGCTGACCGCGAAAAACGCCTGCGCAGCGACGACAATGTCGGCGTTCGCCGTTCGGGCCGTCAGCGCGATGTCAGGGACGACGCCGGCCACATCGGTCAGCGCCAGCTGTTCGGCCAGCTTTTCGGGCGCGCCGCCCTTGGCCAGACCATGCCGCCGTTCCTCGATCCGCTCGCGCGAGAAGGCCGGCAGCAGCGAAACGAGCTTCGGCTCCAGTGCCTTGCGCGCGTCCTGCAATTCGGTGATCCGTTGGCCGAGCGGTGCGATGCCGGTATCGTTCTTGAGATACCAGCCGCTGGTCACATAGATAAGCCGGCTAACGGCCTGATAGAGGTCGAGCTGCACCTGTCCGTCGATCTGGTTGTCAAGCGCGTCGATCTGGCGATAGAGCGCCAGCAAGCCGAAGCCGTCGCGCACCACGGCGAAGGTCCGGACCACGTCGGCCGCACTGCGGCCGGTTGCTTCCTGCAGCCTGTTGACGAAGGATGGGCCGCCGCGATTGACCAGATCGTTGGCGACGACACGGGCGATGATTTCTCGGCGCAGGCGATGGCCATGGATCTCGGCCGCGTATTTCATCGCCATCCGGTCCGGAAAATAGCCCATCAGGTCACGGTCGAAATGCGGATCGTCCGGCACGTCGCTGGCGACGATATCGGAAAACAGCACGATCTTGGCATAGGCCAACAGCGCGCCGAGTTCGGCCCTGGTCAGCGGCTCGCCCCGCGCCTCGCGCTCCGCAAGGGCTGCCGGCGACGGCAGAGCTTCGACATTGCGGTCGAGCAGACCGCGCGCCTCGAGCGCTGCCATGAAACGGCTCTGATGGGCGATGTCGGCAAGGCCGCGCTTGCGGGCAAGGGACAGCGACAGCGTCTGCTCGTAGTTGTTGGACAGCACCAGCGCGCTCACCTCGTCGGTCATCTCGGCAAGAAGCTTGTTGCGCGCTGGGCGGGTCAGTGCCCCTTTGCGCATGGCTGAAGCCAGCGCGATCTTGATGTTGACCTCGACGTCGGAGCAGTTGACGCCGCCCGAATTGTCGATGGCGTCGGAATTGCAGCGCCCGCCATTCAGCCCGAACTCGATGCGGGCCCGCTGCGTCGCGCCGAGATTGGCGCCCTCGCCGATGACCTTGGCGCGCACTTCGAGCGCGGTCACCCGAATAGCATCATTGGCGCGATCGCCGACATCCTGGTTGGTTTCCGTCGATGCCCTGAGATATGTGCCGATGCCGCCGAACCATAAAAGGTCGACCGGCGCCTTGAGAATTGCGCTCATGATCTCGACCGGCGAGGCGGTCGTCTTGCCGAGGCCGATCGCCGCGGCCGCGGCCGGCGGCAGCGTGATCGATTTCTGGCTGCGCGAGACGATGACGCCGCCTTCGGACAGTTTCGTCTTGTCGTAGTCCTGCCAGCTCGAACGGGCGAGGGCGAACATGCGCCGGCGCTCGGCCATCGAAGCCGCCATGTCTGGAGCGGGATCGATGAAGATGTCGCGATAGTCGAAGGCGGCGATCAGCCGGGTCTGCTCGGACAGAAGCATGCCGTTGCCGAACACATCGCCCGACATGTCGCCGACGCCAACGACGGTGAAGGGCGTGGTCTGGATGTCGCGGTTCATCTCGCGGAAATGCCGCTTGACCGCTTCCCAGGCCCCCTTGGCGGTGATGCCCATCTTCTTGTGGTCGTAGCCGGCCGAGCCGCCGCTGGCGAAGGCGTCGTCGAGCCAAAAGCCATGCTTCTCGCTGATGGCATTGGCGGTGTCGGAGAAGGTCGCCGTGCCCTTGTCGGCGGCGACGACGAAATAGGGATCGTCCTGGTCGCGCCTGATCACACCGGCTGGCGGTATGACGCCGTCGAGGCCGATATTGTCGGTGATCGACAACAGGCTGGAAACGTAATTCTTGTAGGCGGACGCGCCGGCTTCGAAGATGGCGTCGCGGCCGGCGCCCATCGGCAGCTTCTTCGGATAGAACCCGCCCTTGGCGCCAACCGGCACGATCACCGCATTCTTGACCTGCTGTGCCTTGACCAGACCGAGCACCTCGGTGCGGTAGTCCTGCGCGCGGTCCGACCAGCGCAGACCGCCGCGGGCGACCGGGCCGAAGCGCAGATGCACGCCCTCGACCTCGGAGCCGTAGACGAAGATCTCCCGCCACGGCCGCGGCGCCGGCAGGCCGTCGACCGCCTGCGAGTCGAGCTTGATCGCCAGCGACTGGCCCTTCTCCTTCAGATCGGGAACGAAATGATTGGTGCGTAGCGAGGCTTCGATCAGGTTGAGGTAACGACGGATGATGGTGTCGTCATCGATGTTGGGAACCTCTTCCAACGCATCCCTGATCTTGGCCTTGAGGTGCTTGGCCGCGACCACCCCTTCCGTCTCCGCCGTCGGTCCGAGGCGGGCGACGAACAGCTCATGCAGGCCACGCGCGATCTCCGGATAGCGGTTGAGCGCGGCGGCAATGAAATCCTGGCTCTGCGGGATCCCGGCCTGCTGCAGATAGCGGCCATAGGCGCGCAGGATGGTGACCTCGCTCGACCACAGGCCGGCGGTCTGGGCAAGGCCGTTATAGCCGTCATTGTCGATGTCGCCGCGCCAGACGGAAAGGAACGCGTCCTCGAACAGCGCGCCGCGGTCGCCGAGGTCGATCGGCTTGCCGTAGCTGTTTTCAAGCTCCATGTCGTGGATGAAGACCATGCCCGGCTGATCACTATTGATCATGCCGGAAGCCTCGTCCCCGACCTCGAAGGTGCGCTCGCTGATAACGCGGAAGCCGATGTTCTCCAGCACCGGCACCCGCCGCGACAGCGCCACCGGGCTGCCATGGTGATAGATCTTCAGCGCCGCCTGATGCGGTTCCTGGTTGGCATGACGATAGTAGTCGATGGCGATCGGATTGGCCGCGCTGATCCTGGCGATGCGCCCGGCATCGGCCAACGCCTCCGCCGGCGAGAAGCTGTCGCGATAGCTTCCCGAGAAGCGCGAAGCGATCGCCGTGAGCGCCGCATCGGCGACGGTCTCGGCCGCGGTCTCGCGCAGAATGTCGTCCCAGGTCCGCACGATGGCGCGGATCGCTGCCTCGATCGTCGTCTGGTCGACCTTCGGCGTCCTGCCGCCGGAACGGCCGATGATGAAATGGACACGAGCCAGCCCGCCTTCCGGAAAGGCGGGGTAGTAGGCCGACAGCCGGCCTTGGAACACCGTCTTCAGATAGGTGCCGATCTTCTCGCGTACGACGCTGTCGTAGCGGTCGCGCGGCACGAAGACGAGGACCGAGACGAAGCGGTCGAACTGATCGGCGCGCACCAGCGCTCTGACGCGCGGCCGCTCGATCAGCCCCAGAATGGCTTCAGCGTGCTTGCGCAGGATCGGCACTGGAACCTGGAACAGCTCGTCGCGAGGATAGCTCTCCAGCACGTTGATCAGTGCCTTGCCGGAGTGATCTTCAGGGTTGAAACCGGATTTGGCGATGATCGTTTCAGCTTTCGACCTGAGATAAGGGATCTTCATCACCGAGCGCGTGTAGGCGGTCGAGGTGAACAGGCCGACGATGCGCAACTCGCCTGCAAGCACGCCCTTGGCGGTGTAGGTCTTGACGCCGATGTAATCGAGATAGATGCGGCGATGTACGGTCGATTTGGCGTTGGCCTTGGTGACGATCAGCGGTTCCGGCCCGTGCAGGAAGGCGCGGATTTCCGGCGTCGTCGACACCGCTTCGGTGCCGCGCCGCAGCACCAGCACGTCGGGATCGGAGAGGATGCCGAGGCCGGGCTTTTCCGTGCGCTCCAGCATGCCGCTCTTCTCGCCGCCGGTATATCTAAACTCGCGCATGCCGAGGAAGGTGAAGTTGTCGTCGCGCAGCCATTCGAGGAAGGCGATCGCCTCAGCGACGTGGGCCTTGTCGAGCGGCACCGGAGCGTAGCGGAACTCGGAGATTGCCTGGTCGAGGCGGGCCAGCATCGGCTTCCAGTCGGTGACGGCGGCGCGCACCTGGTCCAATATTTTTTTCAGCCGCCCAGCCAATGCGTCGGCCTGCTCGGCCGAAAGACGGCCGATATGGACGTGGATGACGCTCAGCCGCTCATGACTGTGATCGCCCTTGGCAAAGCCGCCATCGCCGAGGATTTCGTCGACGCCGCTCTTGCCATGCCTGACGACGATGACCGGGTGGGTGACCAGCAGCGGTTCGCCGGCGCTCTCGGTGATCTCGCCGAGGACGGAATCGAACAGGAACGGCATGTTGTCATTGACAACGGTGATCACCGTCATCGGCCTGCCCTGGCGGACGACACCGGAATCGAGGTCTATGGCGACGACGCAGTCGCCCTTCTTGTGCCTGACGACGGCGCGTCCAGCGAGATCGGCGGCGCGTTCGAGAGCGGTGACCTCATAGGCGGCAACATCTTCGGCCGGCGCTCGGGCGAGCAGGTAATCGGCAAGCCTGGCGGGTTTCTCGCTGCCCTTGGCCGTGCTTATCTTTTTCAACTGGCTTGCAGATTTCAGGCCGGCCATGTCGCTAAATCCCTCCCGTCATATGTTTTATAACTATGGTAGCAGATGACCGATATTGGCGACAAAGATTTGACCGCTTGCGACGAAATGTCGGAATTCGGCGGCAAATCACCGACGAACAAGGAAAAACAGCCCATGGCCGGAAAAATCACTGCACTTGACCTCGCACCCGCGGAACTCAGCGAAGCGACAAAAGCCTATTTCGCCAAATGCGAGGAAAAGCTCGGCCTCGTTCCCAACGTGCTTTTGGCCTACGCTTTCGACGAGACGAAGCTGCGCGCCTTCACCGATATGTACAATGATCTGATGTTGGGCCAATCCGGCCTGTCCAAGCTGGAGCGTGAGATGATCGTAGTCGCCGTCTCCTCAATCAACCATTGCTACTATTGCCTCGCCGCCCATGGCGCGGCGGTGCGCCAGCTTTCCGGCGATCCGGCTTTCGGCGAGATGATGGTGATGAATTTTCGCGCCGCCGAGCTTTCCGCTAGACAGAAAGCGATGCTTGAATTCGCGGTGAAGCTGACCGAGCAGCCGGGCAAGATCGTCGAGACCGACCGTGCCGCGCTGCGTGAGGCCGGCTTTTCCGATCGCGACATCTGGGACATCGCCTCGACCGCCGCCTTCTTCAACATGTCGAACCGGGTGGCGGCGGCGGTCGACATGCGGCCGAACGATGAATACCACGCGATGGCAAGGTGAGGTGCGAGTCAACCGAACAGGATATATTAGCTATTGCGCATTCTCGTTGCTTGTTTGCCGGTTTGGCCCGATGATCGCCCTGCGGCATGACCGCAGCCCGGTTGATGCCGCCGATCAACGGAGGAGAACATGGCGAAATTTCTCTATGTGTATCATGGCTCGGGCAAGATGCCGACCGACGAGGCAGAACGGCAAGCAGCGATGGATGCCTGGAACGGCTGGTATGGCAAGCTTGGCTCGGCCGTGGTCGACGGTGGCAATCCGGTCGGCATGTCGAAGACCGTGCTGCCGGGCGGCAAGGTCGAGAACAATGGCGGCAGCAATCCGACCGCCGGCTACACAATCATCGAAGCGAAAGACATCGACGATGCCGTCGACAAGGCCAAGGATTGTCCTATCCTGAGGGACCCGGGTTTCAGCGTCGAGATCGCGCCGATCATCGAGATGATGTGACGTTCTTTCCGAACCGAAGGTCCGCGAAGCAAAAACCGGTTGCCATTTTCGATGACGCGGTTCTTCGGTTCGGGATTATGCGCTATGACCGCGCCGCGATCGCCGCCGCGGCGCCGGCCATGGTGCTGGCGCTGACGCGGTTTGCAATCTTCATTGCGCGCTTGCTCTTCAGCAGTTTTCGCGCCTGCGCTGCCGCAAGCACCCAGGCCAGATCGATGGCGACCAGAACCACGGCCATCGTCAGCGTCAGCTCGACCCAGCCGACGACCGTCACCGAGGCGAGATCGATGATGGTCGGCAGCAGCGCCAGGTAGAACATCATGATCTTGGGATTGCCGAGCGTCACCGCCATGCCGGCAAAGAACAGTTTAACGGCCGACTCCTCGCGCGGCATCTCGCCCTCGCGCGCCTCGACCGGGGCTGTCCACATCTTCCAGGCGAGATAGGCGAGATAGGCGACGCCGACCCATTTCAGCACGACAAAGGCGAGATGGAAGGTCTGCGCCACCACCGCCAGCCCGAATACCGCCAGCGACAGCCAGATGCCCTCGCCGATCCACATGGCGAGCAGGAACGGGAACACATCGCGAAAACCCTTTGCGATGACCCGTGCCACCAGAGCGGCGATCGAGGGGCCGGGCGAGCCGGCGGCGACGAAAAGGGCGGCGGCGAAGATCAGAAGCGAGGTGACGTGCATGTGAGTGCCTTCGAGCGTCAGAGAGCCAAGGATATCCGATCGGCGGCGATTTGGCACCCTGCAGACTGCAGAGAACTTGCCCTCTGAAGAGTCGTCGGCGCTGCCCCTCATCTGGCTGCCGCCATCTTCTCCCCGTGAACGCAGGGCTGTCCGGGGAAAGTTATTCATATATGAAGGCCATCTGATTGGGAGAGGCTCGGTCTTTTGGTCGGCTTGGATTGACCGGTGGCGGCTT
>NZ_JAMYLP010000022.1:0-73604 GCF_040318085.1 Mesorhizobium sp. M1322 | reverse complement strand
TCCCATCGTCCACCTCCATCGAGGTGGATGTTGAATCAGCACAAGACGCAGCTGTCACATCACAATCGATTCATCGATCACAGGACTTGCTCTAGCTTGAGATGCAATGCGCTCCAGCGTCGGCACTGCCAAGCGGCAAATCAGGCCGGGAGCCGCCACATTCGCACACGACCTGTACCACGCAATTCCGTTTCCGCGAGTGGGTCGCAAGCAAAGTTTGGTCCAAGCAGTTTGCGAGTTGCATCCGAAATACGGATTTCATCGGGCTCCGCTGACGTTTGAATACGTGCGGCGAGATTAACGGTCTCGCCCCACAGGTCATAGGCAAACCGCCTTTTGCCTATGACGCCCGCGACGATTGGTCCTGAGTGAATTCCAATTCTGAGTCTTATCGGTTCTCCTGCGAAGCGTTCGCGCTTAACTGCCTTCCGCAGTTCAAGTGCATAGTGCGCAAGGGCTTCTGCATGATCGGGTCGCGCGACGGGCAGGCCAGCGACCACCATCACACAATCGCCGATTGTCTTGATCTTTTCGCAGCCGTATCGCTCCGAGAGCAGATCCGCCGCCTTGAAGAAGTAATTTAAAATAGCGAGCGTTGTCTCGGCTCCAACGCTCCGCGCTCTTTCCGTAAAGCCGACGATGTCGGCAAAAAGCACACTCACGTCAGCATGGCTGTCTGCAATTTGTTCGTCCGCTTTTAACCGCTCCGCGATCGACGCTGGAAGAATGTTGAGGAGTAGGCTTTCGGCGCGCTGGTATTCACGCGACAATCCCTCTTGGCTCTGCCTCAACGCTTCGTTCGTCAATTGTAATTTTTCGTTGAGTTGACGCTCCCTCTCTTGCAGGAGTGTCATTTCATAAGCCTTCTGTTGAAGCCGCTGCCTATTGTCGCGTTCGGCAGTGGCGTCAAGAAAGAGCAGCCATACGCTGGCATTGTCAGCAAAAAGATGAAGGTCCGCGACACGCCCGCTGGGCAGTTCGACCATGGCCATATGATATGGAAGCTCCGGGCAAGGCAGTAAGCCTTCCATGAATTCAAGCTGCTCGGCGACGGGCTTGCCGATGCAAAGCGATGATAGGCCGTAATGTTCAACACTACCGCCCTTCGCAGCGATGCAAAGCTGGGCATCAATTTTCAGATATGCGACAGAGTGCTCGCTGTCGAAGAAATCGTAAATCCAGTTTCTGACTTCTCTTGGCAATCCATGCATGGTCTATTCGGTGACCATCGAAGCAAGCTGACGAAACGCGTCATCAACGTATTCACCCGAAAGCGCACTTGTTAGATAGATTTGCCATCCAAGTTGCCTCAGTTCGTTAATCTCACTATCCGATATTGCCCAACGATCGGCCAGATCGGATTTGTTTAACAGCAATACAAACGGCATAGCGCCGAATTCGGCCTCGGCCCGCTCGCGCAGCGTGAGCGCCACCGCTAGGGTAGCGGCGCGGGTTCCATCGACGACAAGCACGAGCCCGCTCGCGCCTCGCACATAGCTGACGCGGAACGAGCCGATATCGTCTTCGCCGGCCAAATCCCACAAAATCAGATCCACGGTTTGATCCGGCAGTACAACACTCTTCTTGTCGATTTTCACGCCCACCGTGGTCAAGTAGGTTTCTGAAAAGATGCTTTGCACAAACCTGCGAACCAGACTCGTCTTTCCGACAGCGAACCCGCCCAACATGCAGATCTTCTTTTGCAATATCCTGGGCTCCGCCCTAGTGGAAGTTTACCGTAACCGAAACTCTGCGATTGGCGGAGCTCCCGGTTCGGCTAGTTTCAGTCTCCGCTGGCTCAAAGGTGCCCGCGCCGCGAACCAAGAGCAATTCCGGATCGACGCCGCGCTTCTTGAGAAGCGCACGAACAGTCTCCGCGCGGGCCGCGCTGATCGACACGTTGGCCGTTTCACGGCCAGTCGCGTCCGAATGGCCGGTCAACATGAACTGTGCTGTTACGCCTGCCTTGCGGGCGTCCTTGGCCAATTCCTTCAACTGATTCGCCAATTTGTCGAGAACCGGCAGTTGCTCTGGTCCAGGTACAGCCTTGCCGGAATCGAAGAAAATGTCGACCGCTTGAATAGCCTCCCTCAAATGAGTGAGTTTCTGAGGGGTCAACTCACGCAGCTCGGAAATCTGTAGAGAGAGTCCGTCCGCGGCCAGTTGTTGGGCGGCGACCCGCGCCCGATCTATCCAGGCGGCAGGAGCCTCACCCACGACAACGATGCGATCCTTGATGATCGAAAATCGTACTGAATCCGGCGGAGTCAGCGACGCCATCAGCCGCTTCACCACGAACTTCGGATCAAGGCTCTGATAGAATTGCCAGTGTGAATGAACGCGGGCAGGATCGACCCCTGTTCCGGACAGCAGAGCCTGCGGGTCGGCGGCCTGCGGGTCTCTCAGGCCGGAAATGTAGAAATGTCCGCCCCTCGCCGTTTGTTGGGCGACGATGATTCCCGGTTGGGCCTCAAGTCGCGACACATAAGTCTGCCAGTGCTCCGCCGCGCGTGCTTCGGGGCTCACATCACGAACCTTGGAGATGTCGAATACCGGTCCGCCTGCCGAAAGCTGTCGGGCCGCTACGCGTGCCCGATCTATCCAGGTGTCGGGAGCCTCGCCCTCGGCAACGATGCGGTCCTCGACGATCGAAAGCCGAACCGATTTCGGCGGGGTCAGTGACGCAGTTAGCCGCTTCAGCACGAACTCCGGATCAAGGCTCTGATAGAATTGCCAGTATGAATGAACGCGGGCAGGATCAATCTGCGTTCCGGACAGCAGAGCCTGCGGGTCGGCGGCAAGGGGGTCTCTCAGGCCGGAAATGTAGAAATGTCCATCCCTCGCCGTTTGTTGGGCGACGGTGATCCCCGGTTGGACCTCAAGTCGCGACACGTAGGCCTGCCAGTGCTCCGCCGCGCGTGCTTCGGGGCTCACATCACGAACCTTGGAGATGTCGAATACCGGTCCGCCTGCCGAAAGTTGTTGGGCGGCGGCCCGCGCCCGGTTGATCCAGGTGTCGGGAGCCTCGCCCTCGGCAACGATGCGATCATTGATGATCGAAAGTCGTACTGAATCCGGCGGAGCCAGCGACGCCGTTAGCCGCTTCAGCACGAACTTCGGCTCAAGGCTCTGATAGAAGTGCCACTGAGAATGAACGCGGGCGGGATCGACCTGCGTTCCCGACAACAGCGACTGCGGGTCGGCGGCAAGCGGGTCTCTCAGGCCGGCAATATAGAATTGGCCATCGCGTACCTTTTGTTCGGCAACGATGATGCCCGGCTGGGTACTCAGCCGCGACACATAGGCCTGCCAGTGCTCCGCCGCGCGTGCTTCGGGGCTCACATCACGAACCTTGGAGATGTCGAATACCGGTCCGCCTGCCGAAAGCTGTCCGGCCGCTGCGCGTGCCCGATCTATCCAGGTGTCGGGAGCCTCACCCTCGGCAACGATGCGATCATTGACGATCGAAAGTCCTACTGAATCCGGCGGGGTCAGCGACGCCGTTAGCCGCTTCAGCACGAACTCCGGCTCAAGGCTCTGATAGAATTGCCAGTGTGAATGAACGCGGGCGGGATCGACCTGCGTTCCGGACAACAACGACTGCGGGTCGGCGGCAAGCGGATCTCTCAGGCCGGCAATATAGAATTGGCCATCGCGCACCTTTTGTTCGGCAACGATGATGCCCGGCTGGGTACTCAGCCGCGACACATAAGCCTGCCAACGCTGCCCGGATTGCCAGGAAAGAAAGAACCAACCGCCTGCCGGAATCAAAACCAGCAGCACTGCAGCCACCACCAGCCAAGGAAATCCCTGGTTAGAGTCCTCCTGCTTCAATTCAACGCAGGTCTGCAACAGCGTCTCTACGCCGGCCAACTGCGAACTGTCGCCGTCAAACTGCTCTAAAGCCTGTGAGCATTCATCATGGATGCGAAACAACACATCGCGAAATATTTCATGTAAATCCTCTGGCGGATTTCCCCGGATCACCGCGACCAAGGTCGCAAACGGTCCAACTTCTGACCAGAGACGAAGCTCCCCAAAACGGATAGTGTCCAGGCCGCTCTGTTCTTTCTCGTTAAATGAGTCTTTCACAAAATCTTGAATTGCACTAAGCATCGACGAAATGAGTTGCGGGTCTTCGCTCGTTGCATTGTCGGCAGTTACATGCTCTATCAAAAGCCCGGAATTGCGGTTAATCAGAAAAACATGCTCTACACGATAGACAAGAGAATGCTTAAGAACAACTTCTGAGAAGCTTGCCCCCGTTCTCCAAGCTTCAAATCTCCACTTGAGCCCATGCCAGGTAAATATATGTCTTAAAGTTTCATTCAGCGACTGAAAGGTCTGATCGATCTTTTCCCCGATCGACTTGCGAATTGCCGGCAGAAACACCGGGTACAATATATCCGTAAGCGTACGCGGGCTCTTCTGGATGGACCGTTGCACGGCCCTCTCGACAGCTGGCGCAAGTGCCTCTCCGAGTTGCGCATAAGGCGCACGTGCGGCTGCACTGGGGAGAACACCCCCAACTGCAGACGCAAGCTGCTCAGGTTCGTCGAGCAGGTGCGAAACTCGTGAAAGCTCCGAAATCTCGCGGCCGACCAGCAACTGGCGCAGGGTTGCCATGCGTGGATCGGCGGTTGGAACTCCGTCGAAACGCGCACGATAGTCCGGATCAACGTTCCGGGCAATTTCGACCAAAAGACTAGCCAGAGCCTCGCGATCAATCTCTGTATCGTTCGAAGCTGCTTTTTGAGCAAGGCTGATTGGGTCGACGGTGGACGTCAAGTTCCGATCAACTCACTTTCCAACTACGCTCCGAGTTGCTCTTGCTGCCGGCGGGATCCTGATTCAGACATTTTGCAACCTCGACAAACAGGCCAGCCAAAAGATTTCGGTCGGTCTTGACGTTGCTGAGATCCGAAAACATTTTCTCCATCAGCATCTGCATGCTTTCATTCTTTTGCTTGATTTCCTCACGCAGCAGTTGATCGCTTCGATTTATCCGGTCCGCAACTTCGCGCTCAAGCTCGCTCAATTGATCCGACAACGCGCGCACCTGCTTTTCAAGCGCCTGATTTTGCTCGCGAAGATTCCGGTCGATCTCCTTGTCGGCCTCGGCTCGTGCATCCTTTTCGTTCCGCAATTGCGCCGCGAGCGATTCAACCTGCTTCTTTGCATTTGACTCGTACATTTCAAGATTGCGCTTGGCCTCGGATTCGACATCCTTGAAGCGCTGCAAGAACCGTTCTTCAAGCTTGGAAAAACGGCGGTCATAGTCCTGCATCTGGTTGCCGAACAGCAGATCACGTATCTTGTCGACACCTACAGCGTCGCCGGAGACCCCGCCCTCGCGAGCCTGGACTCCCATGAAGGCCAGCCCGTTTCCGTCTGCATTACTTATCAGATTTTCGTCCGCTTTATTTGCTGAAGAAGCGGTATTCGAAGATTCCTTAGCCATCCTTATGCCCCTTCATTTGAACACCTGCCACAGTGCAAAACTAGAAAACACCCAAGCATGTCAGCAAAATACCCGGCTCGCAAGCCGGAATCTTCTTGACTTAGGCCAATTCGAGCGCCCCTTTTACATCTCTTGAACTAGCTGCAAAAGCACGAGTTCCGATTGGGGTCGCTCCCGCATCTCTTTGTGATAGCAGCCATAGCCGCCTAATCTAATCGACCATTGGACGCAATCTACTATCGAAATGATTAATACAATGTCAGGCTATAGCTACTGGAGCGCAATTGAGTAGCGCAGATTCATTAGAAGTATCTAAAGTAGCTGGTCTGGCGGTGCACATACTGTCTCGCACGCGGCTGTATACTGCGACGATCAGCTTCCGATTCGGGCTCAGCGGCAGAGGGAATGTCTACTTTCGCACGGAGAATGGCTGTTCGAGACTGCACCTCGGAATCGAGGCGTTTTGGTCGATAGGAGGGGAGCAATAGTCCCAATAACTGCAGTCATTCACACCAAAGCTTCAGTGGGCTTGCATTTATTACGCCCCGATTGCAAAGGACGTCAGTTTGCCGTAGCTGTTGCACTCATACGGTGCCGGGGACCGCAGCTTGTGCTCATGGCGCCGACTCCGGGGATCGACATGAATATGCGGCATGCCTGACTTTGACGGGCATCTGCGACAGCTCGCGCCCAAGCTCGGCGGCACGGATGCGAATGCTGCGCCAGGCTTCCAGCATCGGCAGTACGACAGGAGCAAGCTCGCTCTGCAGCCAAATGGCGGCGTCGCGGTATCTCGGAAGAGTTCGCAGAAGACTGTTGGACGTTTCCTTTGGCAGGAAATCGCCGCTATGTTTCGGGACTCTTGTTCTATATTCGAACCAGGCGCGGGTAAGACGGCGTGGCGCATAATCCCTTGGTTTCAATCGTGGTTCCTGCGCACGACGCGGAGGTAACGCTGGGGCGCGCACTCGATTGCCTTCTCGATCAGGAAATAATGGACTGGGAGGCGATCGTCGTCGACGACGCCTCCACGGACGCCACCGCCGCGATTGTCGCCGGTTATGTAGAGCGCGATGCCCGGTTTCGGACGTTGAGCTCTTGCGCGTATAGCGCCGCCGGCGCGCGCAATAGCGGGATATCGACAGCGCGCGGCCGCTGGCTCATGTTCCTGGATGCGGACGATTGGGTGGACGCCAGCTTCCTTGCGAAAATGCTGGCCGCACTTGAAGCCGCGCCCGATGCGGTCGCCGCCTATTGCGGTTCCCGGCGCGTGATGCCCGATGGCGAAGTCACCCCGTCGAGCATCCCAACGGAGGTTGCGATCCAGCCCTTCGAAACATTCGCGCGCCGGTGCGCCATTCGCACTCACGCGCTGCTCGTCGACCGGAAGACAATTGTCGAGTTGGGCGGCTTCGATGTTTCGCTTCGCACCTGCGAGGACTGGGATCTGTGGCAGCGCCTCGCACGCCTAGGCAAAAATTGGGTGATGGTCGACGAGACGCTCGCTTTCTATCGGACCAGCCCCAACTCGCTCACCCGCAATTCGACACAGATGCTGGCCGATGCGGAAATCGTGATCGCCCGCGGCTTTTCTCCTGATCCCAGGGTCAAACACCCGGCATCGACTCACGCTAATGGTGCGATCGAAACGAATGGCCGCACAGCTTCCGAAGCACTCGCGTGGTTCGCGTTGTGGAACGCCGCGTCGGATTGCGGCTGCGGCCGCCGCTCGATCAGCCCGCAGACCCTGCGCGCGCTCCCGGCAGGACGTAAGTGGGCGTGTGAGATCGCCAAGGTGGCCTTCGATGGCCTTACGGTAGGAAGCCTATCGGTGCCAGCGCAATTGGCTGCCAGGTGGGACAGGTTCGGCGGCTCGCTCACCGAGTTGATCATCGAACTCGGCAAGGTCTGGGACGATCCCGTCGCGGGTCGCCGCGTCCAGTATCACCTTGAGCAAATGCTTCTCGACGTCGACGATCTTGCCGCGCCGCGCAGGCTGGCGCGGACACTTGGAATTCGCGTCGACGTCCGAAATCCGACCTCGACCGAACTGCCGGAAGGAATCGACCAAATCTATGCCTATCTGATGATCGATGGCCAGATCGAGGCTGTTGTGCAGTTCGGCGTACTCGGGACGGTGACAAGGGATCATTTGATTGAATTGATCCAGAATGTCGTGCCCACTGAGCGGCTTGTAAACAGTGCGGCAAGGTTTGCGGGACGATCACCTGTACCGCAACAGGCCGCCTGCGCCGATACGTCAAACACGCTCGCAGCCGAGGCATTATCAGCCACAGCCGAACGCGGGCCTGATCCGGACAGCCACTTGGGCAAACTCGCGCAATTGGCCGCGCAAGCGCGGGAATCGGTTCGGTCGAGCGCCGAACCTGCGGAGCCTCCTGCGGCGCCGCGCCGCGCACGGCCCAGGCACGACAAGGATCGCACGTCGTTCTGGAATGGCTATTTCGCGACCGAGGATCCCTGGAACTACGGTTCGTCCTATGAGCAGGAAAAATACGAGCGGCAGCTCGAAATTCTGCCTGCCGGTCCGATCGGACGGGCGCTTGAGCTGGCCTGCGCGGAGGGGCACTTCACGCGGCAGCTGGCGCCGCGAGTCGGCCATCTGACCGCAACCGACATCTCCGCCGTAGCCATCGAGCGGGCCCGCGCGCGATGCAGCGATCAGCCGAATGTTGAGTTCGGCGTACTGGATTTCTGCGCGGACACGCTGCCTGGTGAGATGGACCTGATCGTCTGTTCGGAAGTGCTCTACTATCTGGATGATCTCGCCGAGTTGCGGCGCATCGCCAAAAAAATCGTCGAGGCATTGGCGCCTGGCGGCAGTTTCATCAACGCACACGCATTCGTGTTACGTGACAATGTTGAAAGGACCGGCTTCGACTGGAACACATTTGGTGCACAAGCGATCTCAGAGACGCTGGCAGCGACCGAAGGTCTCGTCCTCGAGCGATCGATCCAGACCGAGCTCTATCGCATAGACCGCTTCCGCCGCCTGTCACCTAGAGATGTGGCGACGGAACCGATGATTGATCATACGCCAATCCGCGCGCCCCTCGAAATCGGGGTCGCGCGAAATATCGTCTGGGGCGGGGCGCGGGCCTTGCGCCGCGACGTTGCGCGTAGCGAGCGGCGGCAGCGTATCCCTGTCCTCATGTATCACAGCGTCTCCGATGAAGGTCCGGCCGCGCTCGCCCGTTTTCGGCTCACGCCCGCCGCATTCCACAGCCAGATGGCATGGTTGCGCGCCAATGGCTTTCACGCGATTAGGTCCGAGCAGCTGGAACGGTTCATCGCCAACCGTCAACCTTTCGTTGGCCGCCCAGTGCTCATCACCTTCGACGACGGCTTCCAGAACTTTGCCGACCATGCCTGGCCGATCTTGCGCGCGAACGACCTGACCGCGGAAGTGTTCCTGGTGACGGACCTGGTGGGTGAAAGTGCACTGTGGGACGCCGACAGCGGTCCGCCGACACAGCTTATGGACGCCGGGACGGTGCGACGCCTCGCCGCCGAAGGCGCGTTCTTCGGAAGCCATCTGGCGACGCATCGCGCGATCGATGGTCTGTCGAGCTCTGAGTTGGCCAGCGAGCTCCTGCGTTCTCGTATGTTCATCGAACGCTGGACCGGTCGGCCAACCACGGCGTTCGCGGCACCCTTTTCTGTTACCGACCGACGGCTTGGCCGGCTGGCCAAGGAGTGCGGCTATCGAATCGGCTTCGGCGGCAGACACGGGCCGGCGGACCTCGATTGCGATCCCATCGACCTTCCGCGCGTCGAGATTCGCGGGGATCGCTCGCTCGACGACTTTGTTGCCAAGGTCGAGGCCGTGCTCGAATGAACGGTGAACTTGTCAGTGTCCGCCCGTTTACCTCGTTCGCAAGTCTATTGGGCGACTTGGGACACCGCTGACATCAGCTCCTGCGGGTTTGGCGCCCCAAACATGTATCGCCCACCCTCTGGAAACTCCGTGAAGCTCCAGCGGACGATCCCCTGCCGGTCCAGCAGGAATTGCCCGACCAGTTGTCCGTGTCCCGTTGCCATCATCTGCTCGTCGGCTTCGGTCAGTTCGTACTTGTCCTTCTTGTTGAGAATTTCGGTGGCCGCAAATGGGTCCATCGGACCGGGCAACTCGCCTGGTATGTCGACCCGCATGTCCTTTGCCGCTGCCATCGAGACCTTGTACGGCCAGATCGTCTCGTTTTGGGTGAATTCGAGATTGGGCAGTCCAAAAGCACGATGTGAAGCGCGTTCAGGGTCGGAGGCCGCAAGCAGATTCGGTATCGGGTGGTAACGGAAATAGAGACGCGCCCGTTCAATCGGCGTGTTGACCACCGTCAGGCTCTCCACGCCCTTTTCGCGCAGCTCCGGATCAAGCCGCGCCTGGGCGGCGATATGGCGCCGGCAAAACGCACAATGCAGGCCTCGAAACAGGCCGACCAGCACCGGTTTTTGTCCGCGAAAGTCGTCAAGCGCGATCTTGCCTTCCTGGGTAATGGCGTCGAGTACCACGTTCGGCGCACGGTCGCCCGGTTGAAGCGGTACCAAGTCACTACGCGCGGACATTTCCAACCTCCAACCCGGCTAATCGAGAAAAGGCAGCACCACAAGCGCTTCCGGGTCGAGCCCGTGCTGGGCGCATATACCCTGCGCCAGGGAAAAGTAGCGTTCGGCCTCGGCGAGATTGTCGAGGTCGAGATTAAGCGTTGCGAGACCATCATAACACGGAAACAGCAGTTGGGGCTCGCCCGTTTCGCGGGCTACGTCCAGTGCTTCCTGGAACAAGCCAACTGCCAGTTCCGGACGGCCGTTGCACTGGTGGATCTGCCCAAGCACGATCAACGGCACCGGCAGGTGCTCGCGCTGGTCGAGCGCCCGGTCGATCTCGATGGCCTTCTCGGCAGCAGGCACGCCCTCCGTTGGACAGCGATCCGTGAAAGTGCAACAAGCGACCGCGAGGTTGGAGAGGAGGCGCGCCTGGAAACCCAAATCACCAATACGGCGCGCCAATTCGAGACCGCGCCGACAGACCTCCATCGCCTTTGCCGGATCGATGGTCGTGTAAAGCACGCCGAGATTGGTGTAGCCGCGGCAGGCCGCGCCCAGCAGACCGGCGGCTTCGGCCAATTCAATGCTACGCTCAACCTGACGCACGGCCTCACGGTTTCGCCCAAGGCGAGCCAGCGCGACAGCCTTGGTATTGAGTGCCTCGGCGGTCACAAGAGTGGCATCACGCCCTATCTCGGAGACATGCTCCGTTGTCAGTGTGCCTACGCAATCCAGTGCCGCGTCTGCCCATTTTGCCGCGAGAGCGTGATCTCCGCTGCGGAACGCCTGTCGGCCACGTTCTTGCCACAGATGCGCCTGCTCGATCGGGGCATCCGCTCCATCGAGGAGCGCTGCCGCTTCAGCATAGCGGGATTCTGCGTCGTCCCGCTTGCCGACGTCCCAGAGCAGCCGACCGATTTTACGCAAAACTCGCGCCGACGCGACACGATTGGCTGACTCGCGATATGCCTGCAACACCGTCTCGTAGTGGTGGTGCGCGATCTCGCGGCGGCCTACCGGGCCGCTCAAATCGGCAATGCGCTCTGCAATTGCCAGTTTGAGCGGTGTTTGCCCGATCGCGCCCAACGCAGTCAGTGCTCGCTCGTAGAAACGAAGGGCGTCGTCGTTGGCGTATATCATGCGAGCGCGATCGCCCGCCGCCTGCAGGTAATGCGCGCCCCTCTCCCGCTCGGCGCTCAGTGCGAAATGATGACCGAGCACGGTCAAATCCTCGAGCCGTTCCGGCTTGTCGCCGCACAGTTGCTCCAAGGCAGCACCGACCCGCCCGTGGATTTCGGTCCGGCGTTGCAGGAGCATATTCTGGTAGATCACGTCCTGCAGCAATGTTTGCGTAAAGCGGTAGCTTTGCGACGAGACCGAGCCTGATCCGGCAACTTCCTCGATGATTTCCGCGTCGCAAAGCAGTTCGCAGCCGGCTTCTAGCCGCCCGGGGTCGGCTGTCACGGCTTTCAGAAGTGTGGCATCGAAGCGCGGGCCGATTACCGCGGCTTCCTGGGCCAGCCGCCGCACCTCTTGGGGCAGCCGGTCGACGCGAGCAAGCAACATTGCCTGGATAGTGGCGGGAATGCCGGTTGCGACTTCGCCTGCTGCAGTCCGCCATCGCTGGCCCTCGCGCATCAGTATACCGCTATCGACAAGGCCGCGGACGATCTCCTCTACAAAAAGGGGGTTGCCGCCCGCGCGCTCGAGGATCTGGTCGAGAAGCCCTCCTGCGGAGTTTACCCAGCTCTCGCCGAAAAGCGCCGCCAGCAGGCTGCGTCCGTCGTCATTGTTGAGCGGCGAAAGCCTGAGCGCTGTGTGACTGACCCGACTTGAGTCGAGCTGCCCGTTGTCCGGCGCCGGACGATGCGTGACCAGCACCATCAACCGCGTGCGTTCCAACCTGTCCATCACGAAACGTAGTGCCTCGAGCGACACGGCATCGGCCCAGTGCAGGTCTTCGACGACAATCAGCAGCGGCGACAACGCAAGCCGCCGTTCGATGATTGTGCGGACTGCGTAGAGAATTTGCCGCCGCAGCTGCTCTGGCTCGACATGCTGTAAGGTGGCATCGGGGTCGCCAAGGCCGAGCACATGGTAGAGCAAAGGCATCAGCCGCTTCGCCTCTTCGCCCTCCAGGCCGAGATCGGTAAGCAAGCCTGCGAGCTTTCCCCGCATTTCCTCCCCATTGTCGTTTTGCATCATCCCGGCAGCGCTGCGCACCACTGCGCCCAAGGCGCCAAATGATTGTTCGCCCAGCGGTGAGCACGTGGCCAGCCGCACGGCGACGTTGCGAAAACGATCCTCGTCGCCGACGCGGGCGACGAACTCCTTCACCAGCCGCGATTTCCCGATACCGGCTTCTCCGACGAGGCGGACAAGTTGGGCCGAGCCGCTGCACGCCTGGTCAAGGCTCGCCAGCATTCTATTGAGCTCCGCACCACGACCTATCATCGGCGCACTGAGGCCGAGCGCCTCGAGCCCACGCGCTGCACGCGGCGCTGCAAGCGGTGCATCCAGTCGATGGACGAGCACACTGCCAGCCTTGCCGCGAAACACGACATCACCCAGCGACTCGTAAGAGAAGGCATGCCGGGTCAGCCGGTGAGTGAGCTCGCCTACCAGCACCTCACCCGGTGCGGCCAGCGATTGCAGACGTTGCGCCGTATTCACTGTGTCGCCGGTCACCGAATAGGATTTGGCGGTGCCGACGCCCAATCCGCCGGTAACGACCGGACCAGTGTTTATGCCGATGTGGAGTAACAGAGGCGAGCCGGAATGGGGGGTGCTTTCGCCGAGCCGCGCCGTCCGGGCGATCATGTCGAGAGCGGCGCGAAGCGCACGTTCCGGATCGTCCTCATGCGCGACCGGCGCACCGAACAAAGCGAGCAGTGCATCGCCGATGAATTTGTCGACGAAACCACCAAAGTTTCGCACGGCCGCCGTCAATTCCTTGAACAGTTCGTTCTGCAGCGCTTGCATGACCTCGGGGTCGAGTTGCTCGCTGAGTGTCGTGAAGCCGCAAAGGTCTGCGAACAGGACCGTTACCGTCCGGCGATCGGCGTCGGAGACGGGATGCAGCCCATCGTCGCTTTCGATGTTCGGAAGCAGCGACGGAGTTCGCGACGGCGGCACAATGGTCCGGCTTGGCGTCGGAGCAGTCCGTTCGACGGCTTTTGCGGGCGCAACGACGCTTGCCCCACATTTCGGACAGAACTCGAAATCAGGTGCGCAGGGATAGCCGCAACTGGCGCATGGCACGGGCTGGCGTCTGCCACACCTCGGACAGAAGGCGTAACCGCCCTCGACCTCGAAACCGCAGCCCGAGCAGTCCATCGAACAAGACCTCACTAGCGCAATTCCAGGAAAAGTGTGAAACGGTTTTCCGTCCGGAATTGCGCAAAAACAAAGAGATAGAGCGGTTCGGCGTTTCCGTGAAACGATGAACCGCTCTAGAGGCCGTGACGCCGTGATCTCGCCACGCACTTCACGGCCAGGCTATTCACAAGGATGCACCGATAGCCGTCGACCGGCAAGCGGCAGCGCAAATGTGCATCGAGCGATCCGTGCGGGTCCGGTGGCAGATGCCGATTGGGGAGGAAGCCGTCGTCGAAACCGATCAGACGCCAGAGGCTCACCGATAGATCCCCGTCGCTTGCGGTTGCGCACCAGAAAATCAACCTGAAGTGAGGCTCAGGTCGCCTTGATCTCTGCCTGGCCGATCTTGCGCCATCGGGTGTTTTCGCGAACCAGTTTCAGATTTTCTGTCGTCTCGGCAAACGTCCGCAAACGATATTGCCGGAGCAGGTCCGGGAAGAGCGCCCCTTCCGGCAGGCCGGCAAGCTGCTCGCGGACCGAGATATTTTCGTCGATGACCCGCATGCCCCAGGCATTTTCCCGAACCTGCAGCTCCGCAGCCAGATCGCGCTCTTCCGGCGCGTTTTCATCTAGCGCAGCCAGCAGGATCGAGTGGAAAAGCGCTACATAACCAATCTGTCTCAGGCCGCCCACAACCCGCGCGCGCGGCAATATGGCAAGGACGAGGAACATCAGGAACAAGTTCGGCAGCAGCACGCCGTCCAGCAGCGCCTGCCTGAGATGCGGCCGCTCGAACGGGATGGAAAGACCATGCGGCCTGCCAGGTTCGATCAGGTGCCCGTCCTCAAGGACGAGCTTGCGCACGCGCTCCTCGCGGATGCCCCAGAAATAGGCCGTGGCGTTGGGCAGGAATCTGCCAAATGGGCTCGATGCGGCCTCTTGCAAGGCATGTTCGAGACGCTGGCGCCTTGCGGGCTCAATGAGCAGCCTGGAAAGAAGGCTGCCGTCATATTCTAGATGCCGCGCCATGGCAGCCGCGGCGAGCCGATCATCGATGAAAACCGGCAGGGCCATGCCGGAACGATCCCAATCGGCGACCAGATCCTCGTTGAGGGCTGTCAGCGCATCGGCGGCGGTTGCAAACACCTTGTCCCGGCTGGCAAGCAGTGTGCCCAGCCAGCGGCTGGCGTCCGTTTCATCGCCCACCGCCTCGAGCGCACGCTTGTTGAGGGAGACGGGACCGGCCACGCAGGCGCTTTTGCGGCATAGTTTGTGGCGCCCCATGCCGAACAGGTTGACCTTATCGTCACCGACATCGAGCCATCCCGGCCCCTCCCGGCCAATTGTCTCCATGGTCATCGTCGTTCCCATGAAGCCGAAAAAGGCCGACAGCCCGTTTTCGACCGCGCCGAGCCAGGCAAGCAGGAGGGCATCGAAGGTGATCCGGTCCATCAGAAGCAGGCAGTGCAGGCCGGACTGAATCACCGGTCTGTGCTCGAACTCTTCGAGGGCCTTGCCGATCTCTTCAGGCTGCATGATCACACCAAGGCGCTGATGCAGGACTTCGCGCAGGATCGAGCGGGCAGCGATCGCCGGGCGCGATGCAGGCCTTGCCACCGGCCGCCACAGATGGCGGGCGTAATCGGAAACCGTGGCATTCCAGTTCTGCTCGATGTCACGCACGACTTCCGGGCAGAGCGGCGACAGCACAGCCAGAATTTCCGCCGGAGGCGTAGGGGTTGGGTCAAAGACGGCGGTCATCGGTCCCGTCTAGCCGCTTGCGGTGCAAACGCCAAGGGAGACAGTTTTCCATGAGCAATCGCCTGTTCGCCGACTCGGCACGAATTGTTAGATTGGCTAAACAGTTGAGGCCAAACAGCGGATCTCAGAACCGCAGCCGGGCCATGCTCAGGAGGTCGTGGTACTGCCCGTCGGTAAAACCGGCCTTCACATGCCGGCCTTCGACCTCGAAGCCGTGGCTTGTGTAGAGACGGACGGCCGGTTCGTTGTCGGCATAGACGGTCAATTCGACCCGCTTCAGGGCGCGCCAGTTGTCGGCCACGTCAAGCAGCGCGCCGAGAATGGCAGAGCCGATACCCTTGCCGACAAAGGCATCGTCAAGGCCGATATTGATCTCGCCGATATGCGAACGGCGCGGCGAACCCTGTACGATCAGGCTGCCATGGCCGACGACCTTGCCGTCCAACTCGGCAACGATCCAGGTGGTTTCCTGGCCGGACTTGGCGATGCGCCGCTCCACCTGCTCCACCATCTCGAAGGGCATCCTCAGTGTGCCCCAGCGGAAGCCCGGCATGTTGAAGATAGCGCAAAGCGCCTCCGCATCGCTTGGCCGGACGGACCGGAGCTGCGGCTGGATTTTCTTTTGGGATGGCGAGGTCGTGCTGGTCATGGCGTTCCCGGCGGAGGCAATCGGCGCAGCACGATGCACCGGACGTCACTTGAAAATCCAGCCTTCTCTGCAACCTATGATTCCGATTGCGAGCTAAAATACCGGGAGGCAGCGTAGAGTTTGAAGACGCCGCTGATGCCGATCCAGCCGAAAAGGGTGACCCCGCTGAATGTCAGGGGAAACAGCAACAGGCCGACGCCATAGAGCCCAAGGATCGCCAATTCCACCGGCATGTAGCCGCGCCATGCGGGGTTTAAGGTCACGCCTTCTGCAGAAGGACGGGCCTGGGCCCGCCACAGGAACAGCCCGGATACCGCGACCGAAGCGAGATAGACCAAAAACCAGAGCCAGGGCGCTTTGCGCGCGAAGTTGAAATAGCCGAGATTGATGAACGAAGCCACCGACACGATGGCGGTGAAGATGAAGGCCATGACGAGCACGAGCCTGCCGGGCGACCAGCGATTCCAGACCAGCAGCGCGGCCATCACGACCATTTCGGCGGTGTAGAAGCCGCCGAGGAAGCGGGCATTGAACGGCGTGACGGCCCAAGGCCAGCGCGGCTTGACCAGCACAGGCGCGAAAAACAGGCCGGCGCCTATGATCAGGACGATGATGACCATCACAGAGAAAAGGCGCAGGACCGCGGGAAATGGCGGGTTGTTGGATGCCGGCATGGGAGAAAGTCCCAAAGATGAATGCCTCGTGGAACATCATAGTGTCGCTTGCGGCCGGTGAAATCCGCCGAATGGAAATTGAACTGTCACCAGGCTTGTCCATTCGAATGGCCGTACGGCCCGTTTCGAAGTAAGATGGAGCACTCGGACCAAAGACCGGTCCGGCCAACACGCCTCGGGGGCGCATTTTCCGGAGCCTGCACGATGAACGAAGCTCAGGATCTGTTCTCGCTTCTGCGGCAATCGACCGATCTCGATCCGCAGGCAATCGACGCGATCCAGCGAACCATCGCGGAGGGCAAGGACCGCGAACTTTGCCGCATCAATGCGCCAGCCTTCGCCAGCAAGCATGGCCTCGACGAAGAACGCGCCATAAGCGCCTTTCTCCATGCGGCACGGGTGGGCATCTTCGACATTTCCTGGAATGTTCTGTGCCCCGGCTGTGGCGGCGTGCTCGACACCAACGCCACGCTGAAAACCCTGCAGAAGGACGAATACACCTGCGCGCTGTGCTCCGAGGGCTATTCGCCGACCCTCGACGAGATGGTCGAGGTGACATTCACCGTCAGTCCCCGCGTGCGCAGGATTGCCGCTCACAATCCACACGAACTGCCGTTGATGGAATACTTCCGCCAGATCTACTGGGGGTCCGGCGTCGATCTGCCGGAAGAGGATTTCCCGAAAAAGATAGAAGCGTTCTCGCTGGAGGATATCGAGCTTGCGCCCGGTGAAAAGGCGGTTCTGCCCATACAGATTCCGTCCGAATTCATCATCGTCTTCGAGCCGGTCACCCATTCAGTGCAGTTCATCGACGGGAAGGGCGAACCAACAAAAGAGCGCCGAAGCCTCTCTTTGGTCTTCGACCGCGACCATGTCCAGAACCAGACGCTGGAGATGCAACCCGGGCCGTTGCGCATTTCGCTGGAGAACAGGACCGACACCCGCGTGCTGCCGACGGTCTTCATCGCCGGCCAGCTATTGCATGATTTCCTGGGCAAACGCCGGCCCTTCCTGACCGCCAAGCGCCTGCTCACCAACCAGACGTTCCGCGATCTCTATCGCACGGATACGCTCGACATCAACCAGCGCCTGAAGATCACCAGCCTGACCTTCCTATTCACCGATCTGCGCGGATCGACCGAGCTTTACGAGCGGGTGGGCGATCTTTCAGCCTTCGATCTCGTGCGCGAGCATTTCCAGATTCTGCATGAGATCGTCGCGGCGGAGGCAGGCGCAGTGGTGAAGACGATCGGTGATGCGGTGATGGCGACCTTCGCGACGCCTGATCGCGCGATTGCTGCGGCCCTCAGGATGCGCGATGCCATGCGTGCGCTCAACGACAAGAGCGGTCGCGAGGATCTGCTGCTCAAGATTGGAGTCCATGCCGGCCCCTGCATCGCCGTGTCCATGAACGAGCGACAGGACTATTTCGGCCAGACGGTCAACATTGCTTCGCGGGTCCAGAACCTTGCCAACGCGCAGGCGATCTTCGCCACTCGTACGGTGGTCGACGACAATCTCACCGCCGATCTGTTGCACAGAAATGCGCTGACGCCGGTGCCCCACGAGGTTTCGCTGCGCGGCATTGAACGGGAGATAGCAGTCTATACGATCCCCTGAAAACTTGGCCCCTGAAGATTTGGCCCCTGATTCGGGTCGTCTCGTCTCCCTCAGACGCGCCTGGAGACAAAATACCGATCGGCGGGCTCCGAAGTCGGCGGCGGGAGGCGTTGCAGCAGCGGGTGATCGAGCGGCGTGCCACTGACCGCGAAGCCGCCGACGCGAAGCAGGCGCGCAATCAGATCGGGAAGCCAGGTAGAGGTCACTGCATCGCGATCGTCATAGCCGGTGCCGATGTCGGCATGAACAAGAGCGGCGTCGATGCCAATGAACTTGCGGGCCGTCTCGCGTATTTCGCCGAGCACGAGGTTTTCAGCGTCGGGAATTGAGCTGGCGTGTGCGCCAACTTCGCGGTCGAACACCACGATCCGGCGCCCGGGCAGGCGCTCGCGCAGATGGTGGAACGTCCTGCCATTGCCGAGGCCGAGCTCGAGCACAAGCCCCTCCATCTTCGCCACCTCGGGGCAGATTTGATTGAGAATGTCGCGCTGTGCGGTCATCCTGCTGATGAAATTATCGAGGCGACTCATAGCGATTGTATGTCCTGAACCAGCAGCCCCGATCGAGGCTTGCCGCATATAGAGGCGAACGACGAACCTTGCAATAACGCAACCGGCCGCCGACAAAGCATCATACGAGTCGTCGGCAGGCCGCGCGGCGGAATAGCGATCTCACTTGTAGGGGTCTGCGGCGTCCCGCAGGCCGTCGCCGAGGAAGTTGAACGCCAAGATGACGAGAACGACGGGGAGCATCGGCAAAAGCAGCCATGGATAGAACGCGATGACGCTGACGCTGCGCGCCTCGGTGAGCAGGATGCCCCAGCTGGTTATCGGCGCCCTCAGCCCGAGCCCCAGGAAGCTCAGCGCCGTCTCGCCCAGGATCATGCCGGGTATGGAGATCGTCGCCGTCGCGATCAGATGCGACATGAAGCCGGGAATGAGATGCCGCCCGATGATGCGGCTGCTTCTGGCGCCCATCAATTGCGCGGCCAGAACGTAATCCTCCTCGCGCAAGGCTAGAAGCTTTGAACGCACGGCTCGCGCCAGTCCGGTCCAGTCGAGCAACCCGAGGATGACGGTGATGCCGAAATAGATCAGGATCGGACTCCAGGTTATCGGCATGATCGCCGCCAGAGCCAGCCATAGCGGAATGCTGGGGATCGATTGCAGAACTTCGATTATCCGTTGAACGATCAGGTCGAAGATACCGCCGTGATAGCCGGCCAGTCCGCCGATGACAATGCCGAGCAGGAAGCTGAAACTGATGCCGACGAGGCCTATTGTCAGTGAAATGCGTGCGCCATAGATGATGCGCGAGAGCACATCGCGCCCCAGCCTGTCAGTGCCAGCTAGAAAGAGCTGGCCGTTTTCGGCAGGGCAGACAAAATGCCTGTCACCTTCGATCAGGCCCCAGAACTGATAACTGTCGCCCTTGCAGAAGAAACGGATCCGCTGAACATCATCCTGATTCTCGATGTAGTTCCGCTTGAGCGTGTCCATATCCAGCGTCATCTGGCGGCCATAGACGAATGGCCCGACGAGCTGGCCGTTGTGGAACAGGTGCACCCGCTGCGGCGGCGAATAGATGTAGTCCATGTTGCGCGTGTGCAGATCGTAGGGCGCCAGGAACTCGCAGATCAGTATCCCGAAATACAGCACTGCCAGGAATATGCCGGATACAACGGCAAGCCGGTGCTTTCGGAATTTCCACCACATCAGCCGCAACTGCGACGCCTGAAAGACCTTCGACTGCTCCGGCGTCATCGCCTCGACCGACTGCAGGTCAATGGGCGCGATGGAAACGTAGTGTTGCAGTGGAGCACCTGGAGCGGGCAGCGGCGAAAGCGTGTTCATTTGGTGCTGCCGCCCTGCAAACGAATTCGTGGATCAAGCAGCGCCAGCGCCAGGTCGGAAATCAGGACACCGATGACCGTCAGGAAGGCGAGGAACATCAGGAACGACCCTGCCAGATACATGTCCTGGCTTTGCAGCGCCTTGATCAGCATCGGCCCGGTCGTTTCCAAAGACAGCACGATCGCCGTGATTTCGGCGCCGGAGATGATGGCCGGCAGGATGGAGCCGATGTCGGAAATGAAGAAATTGAGCGCCATGCGCAGTGGATATTTGACCAGCGCCTTGAACGGATGAAGTCCTTTGGCGCGCGCGGTCACGACATATTGCTTGTGTAGCTCGTCGAGAAGATTGGCGCGCAGCCGCCGGATCATGCTTGCCGTGCCCCCGGTGCCGATGATCAAGACCGGAATCCAGAGATGGGCGAGGATCGACTTCGCCTTGGCCCAGCTCATCGGCTCGCCGAGATATTGCTGGTCCATGAGATGGCCGATGGATGTGCCGAACCAGATGTTGGCGAAATACATCAGGATCAGCGCCAGCATGAAGTTCGGAATGGCAAGGCCGAGAAGGCCGAAGAACGTCAGGCCGTAGTCGCCCCAGCTGTATTGATGCGTGGCGGAGTACATGCCGATCGGAAAGGCGATGAGCCAGGTGAAGATGATCGTGACGAAGGAAACCAGCACGGTCAGCCACATTCGATCGCCGACGACGTCGCGAACCGGCATCTCATATTCGAAGGAATAGCCGAAATCGCCTTGCAGCATCCCGCCGACCCAGTAGAAGTAGCGAATGACCGGTGGCTGGTCGAAACCATAGTCCTTACGCATCATCTCGATGCGATCGGAATCCACCGCCTCGCCCAGAGCCCGAAGCTCCGCAACATGGCTGTCGAAATAGTCGCCTGGTGGAAGTTCGATGATCGTGAACACCAGTGCCGATATGACCAGCAGCGTTGGAACCATCACGGCGATGCGCCAGACAAAATATCGAAGCACGCTCAGGACTCTCCAAGCCAGAATGTATCCGGCATGTAGACACCGAAATAGGCGGTCGGGTCGTAGCCGTAGAGCGCCTTGTCAGGCAGATTGCGCAGCCGTGAGGACACCAGAACCGGCTGATGCGTTCCGTTCACGGTGCCGATCGAAAACACCTGGTCGGTGTAGATAGACAGCATCGAATTCCAGATTTCGGCGCGCTCCGTGGCTTTGGTCGATCCGCTCCAGCGCTTGAGCAAAGACATCAGCTCGACCACTTCAGGAAGATCGGGCGCCTCACCGACCTTGCCGTGAGACAAGTAGTGAGCACCCCAGAGCGGCCATTGCAGCTGGTCGTCGACGGTGGGGGCCAGCTGGTATGGGTTCATGTCGGCGGTCGGCACGCCATTGTCGATGCCCGACCACATCGACATCATGATCTGGCCGCCAAGCGCGCGGCTGCGGAAGATATCGCGCTGCGAAGTCCGGATGAACAGGGCGATCCCGATCTTGCGCCAGTGATCGGTGATGAGTTCGAGCGCGTCGGTTTCCAGCGTGCTTTCGCCGGCCGTTTCCACTATGATCTTCGCCGGGCGTCCATCGGGAAGTATCCGCAGGCCGTCATCGTCACGCGTCTGAAGCCCGGCCTCGTCGAGCAGGGCATTGGCTTGGTCGGGATCATGGGCGACCCAGGCTTTCGCGAATTCCGGCCGGTAGAGCGGGCTCTCCGGCAGGACCGTATCGGCACTTTCCTGCGCCAGTCCGTAGAACACGGCCATATTGATCTCGCGCCTGTCCACAGCGAGCGACAGTGCGCGGCGCACGCGCACGTCACGCAAAAGGCCACGCCACGTCTGGTCGGCACAATTCAGATTGGGCAGCAGCGCCAGCCGCGAACCCTGTGTGCGTTTCCAGAGATGCATCTTCACCGGGTAGCGCTTCTCCGCGTCCTTCAGGAAGGCGTAATCGCTGAAGTCAATTCCCATGCTTTGCAGGTCGCTCTCGCCCGCGCCGGTCTTGGCGGAGATGATCGCCGACGAGCTGACATTCAGGACGATCCGGTCGACATAGGGCAGTTGCCGGCCATTCTCGTCTATTCGATGAAAGAACGGGTTGCGCTCGAAGACGAATTGCTCGGCCGGCGGCTTGGTCCGGTTCTGCCAGGGATCGAGCGTCGGCAGTTCCGGGTTCTCCGGCCGGTACTGCCGCGACATGCGGATATGCAGGAGCGTCCATTTCTTGGCCCGGTTCTCCTTCATTAGGCCGGCGAGCCGGAATTGATCCTGGTATTTCTTGTGGAACTGCTTGAGATAGGCAGCCGGCAGAACAAGCGGCAGCGGCGAAGCAGCAGCAAGCTTGGGCAGGAAGTCGGGATTGGGCGCATCCCAACTATAGCGGACCGTCGACGGATCGACTATCTCGAAGCGTGGCGGCTTGCCGTCCGCCAGCAGGGCCGGGGCAAGCCCGCCTTGCGAAAGCTCATCGTTCAGCCAGACATCTTCCCAGCAATAGCGAAAATCCTCCGGCGTCAGCCGGCTACCGTCGGACCATTTATGCCCTTCCCGAATCTTGAAAGTGAAGACGCGATCATCCGCTACATCGAAACTTTCGAGAATGTCGGGTTGCAGGTTAAGCTTTTCGTCATAGCCGACCAGGCGAGCATACCCGTAGATCGTCATCATCCGGATATCTTTCTGGCTGCCGATGATGGTGCGCAGCGTGCCGCCATACTGGCCGGGCTGCCGGCCCATCGCGGCGAGGTTCAATGCGCGCGGGCTCTTGGGCAGGCGTTCGGCAAGTGCCGGCAGCGCCTTGGCCTTCAGCAGCGGCTGAAGAAATTCCGGCTCCAGATCGCCGGCGCGCAACGCGCCCGGCAGAAATGCCGAAGCCATCAGGCCAAGGACGGTGCGCCGGCCAATCAATGGCGTAGCTCGCTGACATCGGCCGAACGTCGGGCCAGCACGAGGTGGCCGCCGCCAAGATCGAGCGGCGACAGCATATCCTCGTCGCCCTCGTCGCGGAATTGCGGTCCCCATGCGCTGGTGTCGGAAGCGCCGCTGAGCTGCAGCGTCTTGAAATCCATCGGCCTGTCGAGATCGGGAAAGGGTACTGCGGCAACCAATGAGCGGGTGTAGGGGTGGACCGGTTTCCTAAGCAGGATTTCGCGCGGCGCAAGCTCGACGATACGCCCGCCGCACATCACCGCGATGCGGTCTGCCATGTAGTCCACCACCGCCAGGTTGTGGGATATGAACAGGTAGGTCAGGCCCAGTTCCTTCTGCAGATCCTTCAGAAGGTTCAGGATCTGCGCCTGGACAGAGACATCGAGTGCCGAAACCGGCTCGTCGCAGATCAGGAGTTCAGGGCCCAGCGCCAACGCGCGCGCGATGCCGATACGCTGACGCTGCCCGCCGGAGAAACTGTGCGGATAACGCTTGATGAAGCGCGGATCGAGCCCGATTGCCTGCATCAGGCTCTTGACCGTGGCGAGTCGGGACGCGGCATTGCCACGTTGATGGATTTCCAGCGGCTCGCTCAAGATGTTCTCCACCGTCATGCGAGGTGAAAGCGACGAAACCGGATCCTGGAAGACCATCTGGATTTTCGCGCGCAGCATGCGCAGGGCGTCTCCCTCGGCTGCCAACACGTCGATCGGTTCATCGCGGCCGTTGAAGATCACAGAGCCGCCGCTAGGGGTGACAGCCCGCATGAGGATCTTGCTGACGGTGGTTTTGCCGGAACCGCTTTCGCCGACCAGACCCAGGCACTCACCCCGCCTGATATCGAAGCTCACACTGTCCACGGCGCGCACAGAGGTCTGATGAGCCCCGCTGAACCATCCGGACTTGCGGGTGGTGAAGGTCTTTTTCAGATCCCTGACCGACAGCAGGATGTCGTCCGGCCCCTTCGACGCCGGCGCCGTCTGCTTGCCGAGCAGGTTCCCGACATTCACCGGCACCTCGCGGAGCGCTTTTAGCCTTTCGCCAGGTTTTAGATCGAAATGCGGCACGGCTGCCATCAGGCCCTTCAGGTAAGGGTGACCTGGCCGGCGGAATATCGCCTCGACAGGTCCCGCTTCCATGATCTCGCCATGGTAGATGACCACCACCTCGTCGGCGACATTGGCGACCACGCCAAGGTCGTGCGTGATCAGTAGCATCGCCATGTTCAGCTTGGTCTGAAGCTCGCGCAGCAATTGCAGGATTTGCGCCTGGATGGTGACGTCCAGCGCCGTCGTCGGCTCGTCGGCGATCAACAAGGCGGGCCGGCAGATAAGCGCCATCGCGATCATGGCACGTTGACGCAATCCTCCCGAAAGTTCAAAGGGATACATGTCATAGGCGCGCTTGGGATTGGGAAAGCCGACAAGGCCGAGCATTTCCTCGGTCCGCGCCTTGCGCTCCGCCCGAGCCATGGGCGTATGAATCTGCAGGGATTCGCTGACCTGGTTGCCGATCGTGTGCAGCGGCGACAGCGATGTCATCGGCTCCTGAAAGATCTTGCCTATGCGGCTGCCTCTCAACGCCCGGATATCGGGTCCGTCACGCGGCATCTGCAGGATATCCTGCGTCGTGCCGGGCTTTTTAGGATCGGAAAACAGGATACGGCCGCGAACATGGGCCGTGTTCGGCAAAATGCCCATCACTGCCTGGCTGATAACCGATTTTCCGGAGCCGGACTCGCCCACAAGCGCGGTAACCTTGCCGGGCAGGACGCGAAGATTTGCACGCCTGACGGCATGCAACGGTCCCCCAACAATGGCAAAAGAGATGCCAACATCCTCGATCCGCAGCAGATCAACGCCCGAATTCATTCTCACCAGCCCCACTCTGGCAGGTCCAAAAGGCGAGACTAGCGCATTGCCAGCCTAGAGCAACTTGGATTCGAAACAATCGCCAGTTCCCTGGCGGAACGGCGACCGGACTGCATACCAAAGGCGTTCGGATCAGATCGTGGCGGTTACTGGAGCTTTCTCGGGTCGCCCGCCGACAGCCGCGCGGCATCGCGATGAAGCAGCATGACCTGTTCGGCGTCCGATATTCGGTCGTAAATCGGCTCCAGCGCACCGTCCTCATCGAGTGCGAGAGCACCCGACAGATCGGGTGAAAGCACCGTCAGCTTCTGCTTGATGCCCGCCAGTTCCTCGTTGCCGAGCGTCAGCCAGCTGTTGGCGCCGCAATAGCTGGCGAAGTCTTTGCTGGCGAGAACGCTGTGCGGATATTTCTTGGTCAGGGTTTGGAGGCGCTGGACCTCGTTTACAGCCGAGCCGAAGACAGAAAATGTGAGCCGGTCGGTAAGCCCGACATTGCCGAACATCACATTGCCGACATGCAGGCCGATACCAAAGTTTATGTCGGCCAATCCCTGCTCCTTTCTGCGCAGATTGAGATCTATCATGCGCGCTGTGGCCTTGTGCGCTGCCGCAAGAGCAGCCTGGCAGGCGATCTCGGACTGCGAGCGGTGCCTTTCGCAAGGGTAGACGGCAATGAAGCCATCGCCCAGGAAACTCATGATCTGCCCGCCTCCGCGATTGAAAGGTGCAGCAATGGCATCGAAAAACTGGTTCAGCGTATCGATGTAGATTTCGCGGCCGGAAGTTTCGGCAAGCCTTGTCGACCCGCGCATATCCGCCATGACCAGTGCGGCCCGGATTGTATCGCCCTCGCCTCGCTTGATCTGGCCGTCCAGCACGCGCCTGCCGGCGTCGCCGCCGAGATAAGTGGTCATCATGTTGTCGGCCAGCTTGGTGAGCACCGCCATCTTGGTTGCGATAGCGAGATGGTTCTGGATGCGCAGCAGCGCTGAAATCATGCTGTCGCTGAAGCCTGAAGCGCTGTCGGTGGACCAGGACCCCATCATGCCCTGGCTGGTATTGCCGTTGAAGGGATGGACGAAAGCCATGTAATCGGTCACGCCCATAAGCCTGAATTCATCGAAAACAGGAAATTCCGATGGCACCGACGGGTCGAGCCGGCGCCGCAGATGGTCGAGCTTGTTGCTGAGCAGATGGTAGTATGGGCTGGTCAGGAATCTGTCAGAATGAACGCCGTCCTCTTTGCGGAAGCCTTCCACTTCCATGCCCTGGCCGCGAAGCCAGGTGAAGCCAAGCGCGTCATAAAGCGGATGAAGCATCGAAAAGCTCAAATGCACCCGCTTCAGCGGCAGGCCGGCAGCAGCCAGCCGTTCACAAAAGCCTTTTACCAATGTTTCCAGGTCGTTGCCCGCCAGTGCCGATTGGGTCAGCCAATCGGCAACCTTATCCATGAGAATGGTGGAAATTTCTGCTTGCGCTGTGCTCATGCTATCTTGAGACCCGTCGAAGACGAGCCATTCTCCTTTGATCCGCCACAACACGGTCCACTAACGATCCAAAGATTAAGACTCTCGAAGTCTATAATGCCGCTTCGGCGGCAAAAGCCGGCGAAGGGGCATTATGTGGCGAGGCTGCCGACGGAGTGCAATCACGATCCTGACATCAGGCAAAAAATTCGCCGGCTCAGACAACCCTCAGGCCTTCATCACCGTCTCCCGGGCTAGCCCGAGGCGGCCAAAAACATTGCGTGTGTCGACGATCAGAAGAGCGTGATCAGCGATCGCCTGATAGTCGATCGCGTCGTGGTCGGTTGCAACGACGACAGCATCGAAATCCTTCAGGGCCGCCTCGGTCAATTCGACCGAGCGGCGCCCCTTGATCGCCATATGCTCCCGTGTGGTCGGGATCTCGGTAACATGCGGATCGTGGAATTCCGCCTTGCCGCCCCATTCCTCTATGAGTTCAATGAGCCGCAATGAGGGGCTTTCGCGGATGTCGGGCACATTCTTCTTATAGGCGAGCCCGATGATGAGAATGCGCGAGCGGCTGAGCGCCTTGCCGCAGCGCCGGTCCAGCGCCTTCGCCAGTTCATCGACCACATGACGCGGCATTGCCGTGTTGATCTCTGCCGCCAGCTCGATGAAGCGGGTCGGCAGTTCGTATTCGCGCGCCTTCCACGTCAGGTAGAAGGGATCGATCGGAACACAGTGCCCGCCAAGTCCGGGGCCAGGATAGAAAGGCATGTAGCCGAAGGGCTTGCTCTTTGCCGCCTCGATCACCTCCCAGATGTCGATGCCCATCGCACCGAGCACGACCTTCAACTCGTTGACCAGCGCTATGTTGACCGAGCGGAAGATGTTTTCCGTCAGCTTGACCGCCTCGGCGGTCGCCGTGGTGGAAACCGGAACGACGGTCTTGACCACGCTCTGGTAGAAAGCCTGCACGAGCGTCGCCGCTTCAACGCCGTCGCCTGCCACGACCTTGGGGATCGTCGCGACTTCAAAGCTGCGGTTGCCGGGATCCTCGCGTTCGGGCGAAAAGCCGAGGAAGAAGTCTATCTTCGACTGCAAGCCGGCTTCTTCCAGTATGGGCTTGAGCACGTCGTCGGTGGTGCCGGGATAGGTGGTCGATTCCAGCACGATCAGCTGGCCGAGACGCAGATGCTTCGCGATGGTGCCTGCCGTGTTCCTGACAAAGGAGAGGTCGGGCTCGCGGTTTTTCGTCAGCGGTGTCGGAACGCAGATGATGATGACATCGCAGACGGCCAGTTCGGCAAAATCCGCAGTGGCGCGGAACCGTCCGCTCGCCACCTGGCCGGCAAGGACTGTCGGCGTCACCGCCTCAATGTAGGATTGGCCGTTGTTCAGGCTCTCGACCTTCTGGGCTTCGATGTCGAAGCCGGAAACCGGGAAGCCGGCGCGTGCGATCGCAACCGCCAGCGGCAACCCGACATAGCCCAGTCCGATCACGCCGACTTGCGCGGCGCGCGTCGAAATCCGGTTCAGAAGACGGTCATGTGCCGATCGTGAGGCGTCCAAAAATCTGCTTTCCGTCAATTCGGACAGGCCGTCCGCTCCCATGGCGAGGCTCACCTGGCTCGCCAAGAACCCGGAGGCATATTGCGGAAAATCGATTTCCGCAAGCCGTCGTCAGACCGGCACCTTCGCCTTCAGGCTTGCGGCGGCCATCGCATAGCCGCCGGCGGCGCCGTCAATGAAATGAACGTGATCGCGCTGCAGCGGCGAGGCGACGAGGCATGTCATCAAGGCCGATTTCTGGCGGTGCAGGCCATAGTTGCAGATGCCCGCCTCTTCCGCCTGTTTCAGCCGGTTCTCGATCTGTTGCAACACATCCGCGTCAACGTCGATGGTCATCTTCAAGCCGTCGTCGAACTTCCGGAAATCCGAATTGCTGGCCACGTCGCGTTTGTAGACCTTCGGATCGAAACTGCCGATCGTCCAGCCATATCTATCGGTGATAGCCGTAAGTGTCATCAGAAACAATATCCACAGCTTCGACAGCCATCGCCATCCTGCCGGCGCCATGGCCCGCGCCTCGATATCGAGGCCGGCGGGCGGAAAACTGTAGCCCGGCCCGTTCACCGGCACCGGGTGGCCATCGCGTTCCTGCCCGCCGGCAAGGGCGATAATGTCGGAAGCCAGAAACTGAAAACCGCGCAAGTCGCGCGACGCCCCCGGTATGGCTATGATCGAGACGATTTCGCCATGCCGGGCTTCGATCGGGTTCCAGCGGCAGGAGAGGCCGGTCAGATCCGGCCGCGCGCCAGCTGGCGCAGGATCGATGCGGTAGCGCCCCGCTTTCATCTCGGCTTCCGCCCAACTGCCGCCACCGCCGGCGAACATGGCATAGAAGACCGCTTCGGAGGCCCGGAACCTCGCCACGCGAACGTCGAGGCCTTGCGCTCTTATATCCTTTATCGGCACGATTGCGGCACGCAAGGTCAGGCCCATTTCGTCCGCCACCCATCTCTGGACGGCCGCCAGCGCGTTGCGGGTGATCTCCAGCGCCGAGCCGGGAAACGCCACGAGCGCGCCGTCGCCGCCGAAGACAAAAGGAAGATCTCGCCGACCCAGCGCATTGAGCAGTGCCGAAATGACGCTGGCGCCGGCCATATTGACGGTTTTATAGCGCCCAGCCTCGATCGCCTTGGTCGAGCCAACAATGTCGGCGGTGGCCAGCGCCCAGCCATCCGGCAGAGGCCGATAGTTATCGATATCGGTAACGCTTTCGAACTTTGCGAAGACCGGCAAAGAAGCGACAAACGGATCGGACGCGGCAGCTGTTTCCATGAGCATCAGATAGCACATTCCACGGCTTGAAGGTGAAGTCGATCATGCTTCGAAATTGACTTGCGCAGGCTTTCCGATGATAGGGTCCGGCGATGCGAATTGCCTTCCACGCGCCGCTGAAGTCGCCCAATCATCCCGTTGCCTCCGGCGACCGCCAGATGGCACGGATGCTGATCAAGGCGCTGGAGCATGGAGGGCATAGCGTCGAACTAGCATCCGAATTGCGCTTCTATCTACGCGAACCGGAGCAGAAAAGTTTCGATGCGCTCAAGCTCGATGCCCGAGAGGAAGCCGCGCGGCTGACAAAGCTTTGGGATCGTGACGGCAAGCCCGATCTCTGGTTCTCCTATCATCCCTATTACAAGGCGCCCGACCTGATCGGATCCGAGCTGGCGTCGGCCTTTGCTATCCCCTATGTGACAGCGGAAGCCTCCTATTCGAGGCGGCGCAACGCCGGTTTGTGGGCCGATACGCAAGCGTTGGTGGCGCGAGCCGTCGAACAGGCAGCGCTGAACATCTGCTTCACGCAAAGGGATCGTCAGGGACTGACGGATGCGATTCCCAAGGCCGCTCTCGGTATGCTTTCGCCCTTCATCGACACATCGGCATTCCGGGAAATGCCGGCACGGGGTTGTCCGACGCGCCTCGTTACCGTCGCCATGATGCGCCCGGGCGACAAAGTCGAAAGCTATCGCATGCTGGCGCAGGCGCTCGGTTCGATCGGCCACCTGCCCTGGACCATGTCGGTCGTCGGGGATGGGCCTGCCCGTGACGAGGTCAAAGCGCAATTCGCCGGCTTGCCCGCCGACCGTATCGAATGGCTTGGTGCGATTGAGCCGGCCGCCGTGCCGGATGTCCTCTACAGTGGGGGAATTTACGTCTGGCCGGGTTACGGCGAGGCCTATGGCGTTGCCTATCTTGAAGCACAGGCCGCCGGCCTTCCGGTGGTGGCTCAGGACATCGCCGGCGTGCCGGAGGTCGTGCGGGATGGCCAGACCGGGTTTCTCACCCCGCCGGGCGATGTGGCGGCGTTCGCTTCTGCCATTGAAAGGCTTCTGACCCGTAACGACGAAAGAACCATCATGGCCGCGGAAGCCAGACGTTTCATCCTCGAAGAACGCTCCCTCGGTGTTGCAGCGGGGCGTCTGGCCGACCTTCTTGCGAAGATCCCGGTTTCATGACATCCGATCCGATCTGGCAGCCCTTGGTGGAAGAACTGGCGTTCCGGCAACGGGCGGACCGTAAGGCAGAGTTCTGGCTGCGCGACGACGACGCCGTGGATCCGACGCCTGCGCTTGATCGGCTGCTCGACCTCACCGGTGAATTCGCGGTTCCGGTCACTCTGGCCGTCATTCCGGCCCTGACTGGTGAGAGGCTTGTCGCCCGGCTTGACGAGGCGCCGCATGCCACGGTCGCCATCCATGGCTGGGCGCACCGAAATCATGCGCCCGAGGGCCAGAAAAAGCAGGAGCTCGGCGCGCATCGGCCGCGCAAGGCGGTACTCGATGATCTGGCTCGCGGGCTGTCGCACCTAACCGCCCTGCACGGCGCACGTGCCGTTCCGATGCTGGTGCCCCCCTGGAACAGGATCGACGCCGGCTTGGTAACCGACCTTGGATCGATAGGATTTGCGGCATTGTCGGCCTATGGGCCGCCGAAGCCGGCTCCACTGGCGGTCATCAACAGCAATGTCGATATCGTGGATTGGCATGGCACGCGCGGCTGCCGCGATCATGGCCTATTGGTTCAGGCTATCATCGCGCAATTACAGCATGCATTCGACGGCGGCGAACCGGTCGGCCTGCTCACCCACCATCTCGTACATGATGAATCGGCCTGGCTTTTCCTCGAACGGCTGTTCACAGTCACCGCACAGACTGAAGCCTGCGCATGGCTTTCGATCAGGACATTGATCGGGCGCAGCGCCGGCAGAGGAAAATAGCTCAGCGCTTTTTGCGCAATGAGACTGGAAATTTGAGCGTCTGGCCATCCCGCGCGGCAAAAGCACCGGCAAACCTGTCTTTGGCCAGTTTCTCGATCTCGTCCAGTTCCTCGTCGGTGCGTGTCGGATCGTGGTGAAACAGCGCGAGTCCCCGCGCACCGGCCGCCTCACAGAGCTTGACGCCCTGTTGCCATGTCGAGTGCCCGTAACCGCGGCGGTGTTCCATTTCCTCCTCGGTGTAGGTGCAATCGTAAATGACGAGGTCGGCATCTTCGATCAGGCCGAGCACCGCCTGATCGAGTTTGTCCGGCTCGTGCTCAGTGTCTGTGATCACCGCCACGACGCGGCCACCCCATTCGACCCGGTAGCCTATGCAGCCGCCCGGATGGATAAGACTGCCGGTTCGGACCACCACCCCTTCGCGCGGCCGAAGCACGTCCCCGGGTACGAAATCGCGATAGTCGAGCCTTGCCTTGCAGAACTCCAGTTTCATCGGAAACCACGGCGGCCGCATGAACTCATCGACCATCTGCCGGGTCGTCATGTGTCCTGCAAGATGCCCGGACCAAAGCGTAACCTTGACGCTCCGGTCATAAATCGGCGCAAAAGACGGCAACCCAATGATGTGATCGTAATGGCAATGGGTGAAAAGCAGGTCGAAATCGGTCACGCCCGACGCCTGAAGCGCCCCGCCGGCAGGCCGTAGGCCAGAGCCTGCATCGAACAGAAGCGTATGCTTACCGCATCGCATCTCAATGCAGATTGTGTTGCCGCCATAGCGAGAGAATTCTGGCCCCGATACCGAAATGCTGCCGCGAACGCCCCAAAACCTGACCAGGAAAACGTCGTCGTCCATGCTACCCCTTCGCAGTCCCCGCCGCCCATAGTAGCCAAACAACTGCTGCTAGAGCAATTCCAGGAAAAGTGTGAAACGGTTTTCCGTCCGGAATTGCGTCAAAACAAACAGGCGAGACAGGTTTTCTCCGGGTGACCTTCTCAGCAAGAGGACAGTGCCATCACGACGGCGAGGATCGAGCGCACGTCATTCGTTATTTGGCGCTTCGTGCGTCGATCAGATCCGCGGTCGTATGGCTTAGGCGATCGGCAAGAACCCGCAATATTTCGATGGTCATTTCCGGGAACTCCCTCATAAGCCTCAGGAAATGATCCTTGCGGATTCTCAAGGCTTCCAGCTGACTTGCCGCTCTGACGGTGGCAGTGCGGGAGCTGTTGCACAATATGGCGATCTCGCCAACAATCGAATTTGGCTGCAGTTCGGCAACTTTTATCGGTCCGCGGTCGGAATCGACCAGAATATCCGCCCTGCCTGAAAGGATGACATAGGCGGCGTCTCCCTCGTCGCCCTGCCGGAAAAGGATCTGGCCGGTGCTGTAGCTCACACGATCGGATGTGAACGCAAGCAGCTTGAGCTTTGTCGGCTCGATGGCAGAGAACAAGGGAACGCGTTGCAGCATTCCAACTTCGTCCTTGAGCAGCATTGTCGCAAACCTTCCCAACTTCGCCTTTGCCAGACTAGAGCAACGGCCGCCCAGATGGAATTCTGTTTCCGGTGGCGAGACGAACCACGCGAAAGGTGGCGAGCCCGATGTCGAGCGATCGGGCGATGCCGCCTGACAAAATGGCGTCCGCCAGCCGGAAACCCGAAGAGCCGGGTGAATTTGCGGCCGCTACGCCCCTTCGCCGAATCCCTTGACCTTGCAGCAAATTCCACCGGCAGAATGATCCCATCTGAATGTTCGTTGCTCTATGACAGCAGTTCCTTGAAGATACCGTTCCCTGCCAAAAGTGTCTCGTGTGTTCCGTCTTCCACCAATTGACCCGAGTCGAAGACGATAACGCGATCGAACATCATCGCCATTGCCGGATTCGTCAGGACCCACACAATTGCCGGCGAATGGCCGTCGCGCCTGGCTTCCTCGATCACGTTTCGCAGCACCTTATCCTGCATGCGCTGGTCGAGCGCCGACAGCGGCCGGTTGAGAATGAGAAAATCGGGACGCTTGAGCAGGGCTCGGGCAACATCGAGCTTCTGTCGCTGTCCACCGGTCAGCCGCCTGCCGCCGGCTCCGACGTTGAAGTCCAGGCCGACATCCAGAAGTTCGGCATAAAGCCCCAGTTCGTCAAGAATGTCATAGACGATGGTCCGTATGCGGTCCGGCGCGTCGGGATGGTTGTTGCCCACACGCCCGAACAGGACATTATCCATGACGGTGGCCGCGGCAATGTATTTGGCAGGATCGTACCGTTCGATCGCATTTTGCAGCTCGGGCGGCAGATTTTCATAGAACCGGTTGCGTGCAGCGACGATCTTGCTCATCAGTTCGTCGCTCAGCAGTCCGAAACGGTGCCGGGGCTCGATATAGGCAAAGCTCAAGGAGACGATCATGGCGCGGTCGCTCTCCGAAACCGCCTCGTAGGCCCGGTTCTTGAGCCGTTGCAGCAAGGTTTCGTAGGTGGGGATCTCCTCGGCGCTCATGAAGGCGAGCTGCTGGAAGAACTGGTGATCGGGCGGCAGGTCGGCAAATAGCTCGATCGCCTGTTCGGCGATCTCCATGCCCATTTCGTAGAGCGTGCGGTCGAGGCCGGCTTGCCTCAGCACAGAAGCAAAATAGGGATTGGCCGCTAGAGCCCTGTCGGCCAGTTCGGGGCCGGCGGCAGCGCCGAAGAGCAGGTTTTGGCCGATTGTCGCTTCCTTGTTGTAGGCGCCCGGTTCGAAAGGAACCACCAGTCCGCTCAGCCCTTCGCGTTCCAGCCGGGTTCGCAGCGCCGCACGCAGTTCGACGATCCGCCTGGCAAGCTCCGTATGGCGCGTGAGGTCGGCCGAAGAGCGCAAGCCGAGATCCAGGATGTCGCGCGACAGAACAACCGCGTCGAGCACCCGGCGCACGGCTTCAAAAAGGTCGTGCGGACCGGTAGCGCCGGCGGCAGCATAGTCGATCCAGTCGCTGTGGATATCAAGCTCCGGATTGCCCGACCGGCGCGCCTCGTGGATGTTCCAGCGGTGCTGGTCTGCCGCGGCACCGTCATAAGTCACCGATGTCAGCGGCGCATGCTTCAACCCGTAGAGCAGGTTATCGCGGAGGCTTGCCTGGAACAGGAAAACATCCGATGAGGCATAGGACATGCGCCGGCCGGTCACTGCTTCGGGGAGTTCAAGCAGGTCGTCGGCGCCCGAAACGACCCTTCCGCTATCCGGCCAGTTCAGCCGCGCGAAGGCTTCTGCAAGCGCCTCGGCTCCACCTGTTGCGGTACTGACCAGCGCCACCGTCTCACCCGGCTTGACCCGGAGGGAGATACGGTCGAGGAGCATTGCACCGCCATCGTCTGCTATGGACAGACCGATCGCGGACAGGGGTTTGGTCATCGGCTCGGGAGCGTCGATCGTCAATGCCCCGATTCTCGGCGCAATGAGATCCTCGACGGTGAACTGTTCAACGACCTGCTGATATTTGACCTGGACATCCTGCCGCGCCTGATCCCAGTCGATCAGTTCCTTCATCGGTCCGGGCAGTTCCTTGTAGGCGCTGATCACGGCCACGAGCTGGCCGACGTCCAGCCGCCCCTGGATAACCAGGTACCCGCCGATCATGTAGAACAGAAAAGGCGTGATCTGCGCGAGAAAATTGTTGAGGAACTTCACCATGAATTTCCATTGGTAAAGATCGAAGCGGATCTTGAAGATGAGCCCGAGCCGGGCAGCTATGTCGGCCCGCTCGTAGTTTGATGTATCGTGGACGTGAACCGCGCCGATGCCGTCGACGATTTCGCCAATCCGGCCCGAAAGCGCGCGTGCCGTCAACTGCCGTTGGCGCCCGAGCACGATCAGCCGCCGCCGCATTCGCGGGATGAGCACGATCTGGAACGCCACGATCACGGCGGCTATCATTCCGAGCCAGAAGTTCTGGATCATGATGAACAGCATGGCCGTCAGCGCCTGGCCGCCGAGCAGCACCGGCTGCACGAAGGCATCGCCTATGAAGCCGCCCAGCGGCTCCACCTCGTCCTTCACCATGGTCGCCACTTCGGCGGATTTCACCCGCTTGAAGTAACCCGGCGGAAACCGCAGGACACGATCGAGAAGATCAAAGCGGATACGCCGCAGCATGCGTTCGCCGAGGCGGCCCTTGTAGGTGTTGATGTAGAGTTTGAACAGGCCGTTGATGACGACTAGCAAGAGGAAGACAATGCTAAGGGCAAACAGCGTCTCCTTGCGGTCGAGCTGAAAACCGGAGAAGAACTGGACCTCTCCGATGAACGGCAGGTTGTAGTGTAGCCTCATGAATGGCTGGGTCGCGCCCGGTTGCTCGAAGCCGCTACCTTGGATCGGGCCGTTGACGATCAGCTTCGGCAGGTCGAAGGACATGAAATACGGGATCATCGAAAGCATGACGATCATCAATATCCAGAGCTGCTGCTTCTTGGTGTGCGTCCAGATATAGCGGGCTAGGCTGGGTTCCATAAGCGGCTGTGGACCCTTCAGTTGAAAGCATGCAGGATGTAAAAGCACCTGCCGGCGAATGGCGTATCGGCAATTTCTTCGTCGCCAACGACAAGCTCGAAGCTGCAGCGCACGGAGATTGTCCTGCGCTCGACAATGGAATGAACCTGCGAGGCGGCGCGATCCAGTTCCGGCGCACGGTCTATGACAACGCCATGGGCATTGCTGATCAGCGAAGAAAGCAGCCGGCCAAACGGTTCGCGGCTTCTGTAGGGTTTTGGCGAATAGCCGAGCAGCACGAGGCCGCAGCTGCGCCGCTGGTGCTGGCGGATGGACGCCGATGGTCCGGACAGATGCAACAAGCTCTCTCCGGCACCGGGCAATGGCGAAGCGGCTTGCTGCATAATCACGTCCGCGAATCAACAGCCTTGCGGGAGGCAAGATTGCGTTGTGTCGCCCGAAATCCCAACATACAAGACAAATATGATGGATGTCACGCAACCACGCAATGCCGGCATTGACTGGCACGAGCAAGCCTTGGACCTCACGCGGGGAATTGCTGCCTATGTCAACTGCCCTCTAGTGGCGGGGCTGGCGCGCGTCATCGCCAAGCATCCGAATGCCGATATCGCAAACGCCTTCAACCACAAGCAGGTCGCCTGCAAGATGTGGGCGCTCGACAGGCTGTTCGAAGGCTGCGGCGGCCGGTTCGGGCGCGTATGGGTTCTGGGTGGATGGTACGGCGTATTGCCGGCAATGCTTTTCAACGACGCCCGCTTCGACGTCGCGGCGGTCGACAGCATCGACATCGATCCCGAAGTCGCGCCGGTCGCCCGGACCCTCAACCGGGAAGCCGGCGACCGGTTCCGGGCGCTGACGGCAGATATGTACGCACTCGACTATGCGGCCGTTCGGCCCGACCTGGTGGTCAATACGAGCTGCGAACACATAGCCGACCTGCGCGCCTGGCTTGCTCTGCTTCCGCGGGGCACGAATGTATTGCTGCAATCGAACGATTATTTCAGTGAGCCGACGCACATTAACTGCGTGGCTTCACTTGCAGCCTTCGAAGAAATGGCGGCGCTACGGGAGGTGCGGTTCTCCGGCGAACTGCCGACAAAAAATTATACGCGCTTCATGCTGATTGGAACTGTTTGAACGGATTTCGCCCAGAAGCGCGTAGCGCGTCGCACGAATCTCGCCAGACGCGACGCGCGTTAGAATCTATCCTCTGTTTGATCATGAACTTCTCCGAAAGCAGGCCCCACTTTTAGGGACCATGTTCGATACCGCTCGCGCAGGATTTGCGCCGAGCGACGCGCGCCTTCCAGATCGAGACGATGCGCGGCTGGCGTCGGTCCCACAAGCGCCTGTTCGATCGCTTGCGCCAAACCTTCAGGGGTTAGGTCCTTTTCCATCAGCACCGTTGCAAGACCGAGTTCTTCGAGCATCAGGGTGCGAACCGTCTGTTCGGTTTCCCCGCCGGCTGCAAATGGAACGAGCAGAGAGCGACAACCCGCGCGCAGGACATCGCAGACCGTGTTGTAACCCGCCTGCGAGACTGACAGGCGGGCGCTGGTCAGCAGGCTGGCGAAATCCTCGCGGAACCGGAAGATGGACAGGACCGGCGTCGCATTGCGTGCGATCGAGTCAAACTCGTCTTTCGGCAGGTTTGGGCCGGTGATCAAACACCATTTCCAAGCGTTGTTGGCATTCCGCGCCGCTGCGATGGTGGACCTGACAAGGCTCTTTCCGGCAGCCCCGCCGCCAACCGACACCAGAACGTCGAAGCGCTCGGAGGCCGCGGGCGATGGCGGCGCGGCAACGAGCCCTGTGTAGGTGACCTCGGCCCTGATCGCCCCAGCCAGCGGAAATGTCTTGTCAATGGTCGCGAAAGCCGGATCGCCGTGGACCATAACAAGGTCGAAATGCCTGTTGATCAGATCGACCGTTTCCTCGTTTCGGCCCGGCTTGACGCGCTCCTGAAGGATATCACGGACGGACGTCGCCAGCAGCGGTCTGGGCGACGTCGCGTCGATGGCCTCGAGCAGCGGCAGGAGTTCGAAACGCATCTGCCGGCGTCCAAATGGAAACGCCTCGACAATGACGATATCAGGCCTGCAATCCCGGAATGCCTGCAGCAGCATCTCTGAACGCCATTTCTTGAAATCATCGTCGATGGGTTTGCCCTGCAGGTCGACAAGTCCGGAAAATCCTTCATCACCGGAGGTGACAGGCGGCAGGGTTACAGATTTTACACCCAGTCCCGGAAACCCAGCGATCGGCGCTCCGCCGGTCACGACGGTTACGTCAAACCCGTCATCGACCAGAGCCGCCGCAATGCGGCTAGCGCGCGCGAGATGGCCGATACCGAGCAGGTGCTGGACATAGAAGAAAGCGCGCAGCCGCTTCATTCGGCGGCCCGCCACTCCCGCTCGAACAGTTCCTTGAGCTGTCCAATGCTTGCCATATGATCGAAATTGCCGCGCACGCGCCGCTCTGCGGCGTCGCCGAGGCGGGCGCGCAACACGGGATCACGGATCAGGCGCTCCAGCGCCTGTGCCAGGGCAATCGGGTTTTCCGTCGGAACCAGCAGCCCGGTTTCATCCGGCGATAAAAGCTCCGGCACGCCGGAAATATCGGTCGATACGCAGGCAAGCCGCTGGCTAGCAGCCTCCACCAGAACATTCGGCAGACCGTCCCGGTCGCCATTTGCGGTGATCCTGCAGGCCAGGGCGAAGATGTCGGCGCAGCGGTAGTGCTCAAGCACCTCCTCCTGCGCAAGCGCGCCTTTCCAAGAGACGCGACCATCCAGTCCGAGCTTTTGCGCCAGCGCCTTGAACCGTTCCAGTTCCTCACCGCCGCCGATATGCTCGAAGCGCCACGCCAAATCACCAGGCAAGAGGGCAAGGGCCGCCAGCAAGGTATCGTAACCTTTCTTTTCAACGGCGCGCCCAACACTCAGAACGATAACCGGTTCGTCCGGCGCCGAGCCGTCATGCTGTTTTCGCGCCTCGCCGAAACTGCCGAAGCGATCAAGGTCGAGCCCATGATAGCTCAGATGCACAGGCGAGCTGGCGTTAGGGAGTTTTTTCAGACGGTCGAAGCCGGTTTTCGTGCAAGTGACCGTCCAGCGCGCCGAGGAAAGCTTGCCAGCCAGATCCCAGTCCGCCGAAGTCCAGATGTCCTTGGCATGGGCCGAGCAGCTCCAGGGCAGGCCACGAAGCTGGCTGGCATAGCGCGTCACCGATGCCGGTGTGTGCGCGAAATGTGCATGCAGCCAGCCCGCGCCTTCCGGCCATTCGGCCGCCAGCACGAGCGCTTGCCCGAAGCGGCGCGCGCGATTGCGCGTAAAGTCGCGGCGGATATCGGTAGCCAGCGATCGGAGCGCGCGCCAGAAGCCCGGCCGCAGCAGATAAGCAAACAGCGCGCGAACCACGCGCAGCGGCTCTTCATGCAGATATTCCGGCAGATAATGGACGGGCGCTTTGATCTCGTCATGCACGGGGTGGCGTTTTGCGTCGGTCGGCCGCCGGAGCGCGACGAGTATCAGGTCGAACCCCGCACGCTCCAGACCGAGCAGTTCCTGCGCGATGAAGGTTTCCGACAGCCGCGGGTAGCCCTTCAGAACCACGACGATCTTGCGATGGCGCAACTCAGTTCATGCCTTCGATGACTGAAAGGTGATGGCCGGCCCGCCGGTCGAACAGTTCCGCGACGATTTCGGAAATGTGAGGCAGCCCTTCCAGCGTCAGATGCGGATGGCTCTGCGATGGGCCGGGCCGGTCCGGCAGCACCTTCAGTGCATCGGCAAATCGCTGGGAATCCCCAGCTTCTTCCGGCAAAAGCATCTCGATGAGGCCGAGTTCGGCTGCGCGCCGTGCTCGGATCAGTTGTTCCTCGCGGGGCTTGACGCGCGGCACGATCAGCGCCGGCTTGTCGAAAGACAGTATCTCGCAATAGGTGTTGTAACCGCCCATCGCCACGACCGCTTTGGCGCCGGCAATCAGCTCTTCCATGCGGTTGTCGAACTCGATGATCTTGATATAGGGGATCTTGGACCCCTTCTTGATCAGCTTGTTGCGCTTGCGCGCCGGCATGTAAGGCCCAAGCACGAGCAGCGCCCTATGCTGCAATTGCGGATCCTGCTGATAGGCATCAATGACGTTGTGGATCAGTTCGGCGCCGTCACCGCCGCCACCGGTGGTAACGAGGATATAGTCGCCCTCGGGCCGGTGGCCCGGCAACTCGTTCTTCTGCAGGCTCCGTTGCAGGAAACCGACGAACTTCATCTTTGCCCTGACGGCCGGCGGCACATCCAAGCCGGTCAACGGATCGTAGAAATCCGGCGGACCATAGGCCCAGACCTTGTCGTAGAGCAGGCCTATCTTGCGCATCACATCCCTGAGTGCCCACTCTGCTTCGAGCAGATGCGGCGCGTCCATCACCTCGCGCAGGCCTAGCACGAGTGTGGTGCCCCGCGTCTTGAGGTAGGACAGCGTGTCCTCGATCTCACCGCGCAGGCCGAGCGGTTCCTTGTCGACGATGAAGATATCCGGCCGGAAGGTCTCGGCTGTATGGCGGATGATCGACTGGCGCATCCTTAGCGTCTCATGCAGATCGATATCCTTTTCCAGCGAGGTGTACTCGCCGTTGCGCAACTTGATGACGCTGGGGATCTTCACGAAGTCGACACGGGCGCGGTAGTCGAAGGCGCCAGCGATAGTCGCACCCGAAATGATAAGCACCTGAAGTCCGCGGAAATCCTCAACCAGCGAATGCGCGATCGTCCGGCAGCGCTGCAAGTGGCCGAGCCCGAACGTGTCGTGGCTGTACATGAGAATTCGAGCATTTGGTACGTGCTGGGTCATTGTTGAACGTCTTTTAGAATTCTCGGCTTGAGGACCGTCGGTGGCCCGCACGAAACCATCCTCGCGAGCCTACCGACCTGTTTTGAAACATGAGGGCGCAATTTTCAATTTGTATTACCCAAGAGGGCCATATGCTGAAACCAGGAAGCTGCGTCTACTTAGCGGCCTGCTTGCCACGTGGTCCAGAAGAACCTGCATCATTTCACTGCTATTGACCATCTCGGATTCTCGGCGGCCTTGACCGCCACCGCGGACATCCTAGACATTGGGCGCGGCGGCCGCGTTTTGAAGTATCGATGCCGATGTGCGCGAGATGGGGACGCTTATTGCCTTTGCCGGCCTCGATCCGCTCTGATCGAAGAATTGTGCGGCGATCTGACGATTGCTGCGAACCTGGCGTCGACTTCGGACGTGATGACGTTGGTGACAACCAGCCGTGGTGAAGGTTCAGAAACCCCGAGAAAAGCCCGGCCGACCGCAGCTTGCCTCAACCCAGCGCCATCATCGTGATTGGCACATTCGGGCATTAGCTGTACCATTCCTACGCCGGTCGTCGACGTGGCGTGTTCCGGCGAGGGAGAAACGTCCATGTTACGATCAATTTCGCTTGCGGTTTTCCTGGCGGTCGTTCCTGCGACAGCCTTTGCAAATTCATGCCCGACCATCATGGCCGAGATCGACGCGGCGTTGCCGACAGCGACCATCGCCGAGGCCGATAAGACCAAAGTCAAGGAACTGCGTGCTCAAGGCGAGAAATTGCACGCCGCCGGCGATCATGCAGGGTCAGAGGCTGCGCTCAACCAAGCCAAGATGATGCTCGGCATATAGCTGCGATGAACGCGGCTTTCTTGACCGGCTGACCGGTTGACGCACTCTCAGGTCCGGTTGGATCACCCCAGCCCGATGCGCTTTGCGCCTTGCCGGAACAGGCCTGCGGCGTCCGGCTCGAAGCGGAAGGTGCCGATGAAATCGTCGGCACAGTAGTTCGGCACCGTCTTGCGGATGGCGGCCGCGAAAGTGCGGGCCTCGTCAAGCCTCCCCGCCAGCGCAAGGCAGTGGGCTGCGATCGCCAGGATGATGGCGTGGGCATTGGGGCGGGCGGCGGCTTTCAGCGCCCATTCGGCGGCCTCGTCGAACTGGCCGAGACGGACATGCGCCATCGCCCTGGCGCCAAGCATGCCGAACAGCAGCGGATCGAACGGGCTCAGATGGCGCGAGTGATCGGATGAACCGATCGCCGCGTTCGGATCGCCCGCCTGCGAGTGCACGAACGAAAGCGCGTAGTGACCGAGCGCAAAGTTCGGGCTGAGATCCACGGCCCGTTCCAGCTCGATGAGAGAGCCGTCCTGCTCGCCGCGCAGCCACAGCGCCCGGCCCATAGCCCAGTGCGCGGCCGGATTGTGATCGTCGACCAGAAGACTTTGGCCGGCTGCCTCGAAGGCGAGCGCGCTTTCCTGATCGCGGTCTCCCCAGCGCTGAAAGGCGTTTTGCCAGTGGGTGAAGGACAGGCCGGCATAAGCGCGGGCGAAGGTCGGATCCAGCTTCAAGGCCATGTCGAAGAAATGCCGGGCCTGCTCGTTTTCCGTGCGGGTGAAGCGATACATGTGCCAGAGACCGCGATGATAGGCCTCCCAGGCATTCAGCGAGTTGGGCGCTTTCAGCATGGCGCGGTTGCGCTCGACCATCTCGATCTCGGCCGAGATCGACGAGACGATGCTGTTGCCGATATCGTCGAGGACGGCAAAGATATCGTCGGGCTTGCGTTCGAACGTGTCGGCCCAGACGATCCTGGCCGTGCGAACCTCGACAAGTTCGATGCTGACCACGACGCGGCCTGCCTGGCTGCGCACTGTCCCGGTGGTCACATAATCGACATTGAGCCGCCGGCCGGCATCTTCCGGCGCGATGTTTTTCTCGGCCAGCGCAAAGACCGAGCCGCGGGCGATGACGAAGAAGTCCCGGAGCTTGGCCAGGCGGGTGATGATGTCGTGGGTGAGACCGTCGGCCAATCCGCCGCGAGTGGGGCCACCACGTGGGGGGCCTCCGCGAGGGTCCCCACAAACACCAGAAACAGCCGCCTCCTCGACAAACGGCATTATCGCGAGCGAGGTCTTGCACGATGCAGCAACACCGGAATCGGGAAGCACAATTGACGCCTGCGGGGCCGCCGGCAAGGGTGCCGGTCGCGCCTGGAGCGTCGCGGCAGGTCGTTCGCTGCGGATCGTCCGCCATGCGTCACGAACGGGTTCGAAATCCAGATCCTCCGAAGCAAACAGCTGCGCCGCAGAAGCGAGATGTTCCTCGCACGCGGCAATCTGGCCGCGCTGCGCCAGCCTTGCCAGAAGAGCCACATGCGCGCGCCCGTCGAAGGGAGCGAGTTCCAGCCACTTTTCCAGATGCGCGGACATTTCGTCGGCATCCGCCGGGAGCTTGTTGACGAGATGTTCCAGAATGGCGGCGTGCCAGGAGCTGAAGCGGCGGCGCTGCGCGATCAGCCAGCTGTTGAAATGCGGGCTGCGGTCGATCTCCAGCCCGTCGAGGAAATCTCCGACGAACAGTCCGGACAGGGCCTGCAGCCGCTCAAGATCGAGCATCTCGATTCCTCCAGCGGCGGCCGAGGCGACGTCGATCGCGTCGACGGAAACACCTTTCAGATCAAGCGCGATCGTGTCGCCTGACGTTTCGATCCTGCGGCGATCCGGTTCGTCGAGAATGCCCCTGAGCTTGCTGAGGCACCAGCGAAGCTCGCCCCTCGGATCGTTCGGCACATCCCACAGCAGCTCGCACAGACGGCTGCGGCCGACGGCACGCGGCGCAAGCGCCAGATAGGCGAAGAGCGCGCGCAGCTTGCGCGATGCCGGCAGTTGCACGGTGGCGCCGTCGCGGATGACCGTCAGCGGTCCGAGCAGCCGCACGGACAGCCCGGCCGTTGCGCCGTCCAGGCTCGATCGAGCGGATTCCACGTGCGTTTCCACGCTTGCTCCCACGCTGGCCAGTTGTCCTGTGTTCTACCATCGAAAGCGATAGAGTGCATCCGGCAACGAATTTCCGCGCCGGACGCCGGCATTGCCGCCTTTCCGGGCCGCATTGCCGGCACAGCACCTTACCGCGGCAAGGTCTCGAAATCTCGCCGCCCAAGCCGCCGGTTTGTAACCGGCTTGTGACGACAACAACTCGTGACAACAACAAAAGAGGAGAGCAGACATGTTGCAGCAACGGAAAATCAGGACCACGGCCGGCCGCGGCCGCCTGTTCGACAGCATTATCGACACGGTCGGCGACACGCCGGTGATCAGGGTCAACAATCTCGGCCCCGACCACGTGACGATCTATGTGAAGGCCGAGTTTTTCAATCCGGCGGCGTCGGTGAAGGACCGGCTGGCGCTCAATATCATCGAGGAGGGCGAGCGCAGCGGCGCCTTGAAGCCGGGCCAGACGGTCGTCGAGGCGACCAGCGGCAACACCGGCATAGGGCTGGCCATGGTCTGCGCGCAGAAGGGCTATCCGCTGGTGGTGACGATGGCCGACAGTTTCTCCATCGAGCGCCGCAAGCTGATGCGCATGCTGGGTGCCAAGGTGGTGCTGACGCCGCGCACCCAGAAGGGTTTTGGCATGTACAACAAGGCGGTCGAGCTCGCCGAGGCCAATGGCTGGTTCCTGGCCCGCCAGTTCGAGACCAAGGCCAATGCCGCCATTCACGAGGCGACGACGGCGCGCGAGATCATCAACGACTTCGCCGGGTCCCGGCTCGACTGCTTCGTCACCGGCTACGGAACCGGCGGCACCGTCGTCGGTGTCGGGCGCGTGCTGCGCCGCGAGCGTCCCGAGACCCGGATCGTGCTGGCCGAACCCGCCAACGCCCAACTTATCGGCAGCGGCAAGGCGCAGGAGCGCGCCGCCGACGGCGCGCCCGCCGCCAGCCATCCGGCTTTCGAGCCGCACCCGATCCAGGGCTGGACCCCGGATTTCATTCCCAACGTGTTGCAGGAGGCGGTCAATGCCAGCCTCTATGACGAGGTCATGCCTGTTCCCGGGCCTGAAGGCATCAAATGGGCCAAGGCGCTGGCGCAAAAGGAAGGGATTTTCACCGGCATCTCCGGCGGAGCCACTTTTGCCGTGGCACGCCATATCGCGGAAAAAGCTGCACCCGGCTCGGTGATCCTGTGCATGCTTCCCGACACCGGCGAACGCTACATGACGACGCCGCTGTTCGACGGCATCGAAGCCGAGATGGACGCGGAGGAGACAGCCCTTTCGCGCTCGACGCCGGGCTGCCAGTTCCCGGCTGAATAACGGCGCATCGGGAGCGACGCGGATGGACACTATGCTGAAGGCCACCGGCACGGCCCGTGTGGTTGCCGAAGAAACGCTCGATCCGGTCGACTGGGCCGGTGTGCAGGCGCTGTCGCACCGGATCGTCGACGATGCCGTCGACTATCTGCGCGACGTCCGCGAACGTCCAGTGTGGCAGGACATGCCCGAAGAAGTGAAAGCCTTCTTCGCCGCGCCCCTGCCGCGATCGCCTCGACCGCTTGCCCAAGTCTATCGCGAGGTCGCCGAGAACGTGATGGCCTACCCGATGGGCAACATCCATCCGCGCTTCTGGTCCTGGTATATGGGATCGAGCAATTTCACCGGGGCGCTCGGTGATTTCCTGGCGGCGGTCCAGGGTTCCAACCTCGGCGGCGGCAACCATGCCGCCGCGCTGATGGACAGCCAGGTCGTCGACTGGTGCAAGCAGATGATGGGTTTTTCGCAATCGGCCAGCGGCACACTGGTCAGCGGCGGCTCGATGGCCAACATCATCGGCCTGACCGTGGCGCGCAACGCTAGGGCAGGCATCCACGTGCGCGAGCTTGGCGTTGCCGCCATCGACAAGCCGCTGCGTTTCTATGGTTCGGACCAGCTGCATTCCTGCCACCGCAAGGCGATGGAGGCGCTCGGCCTCGGCAACCGGGCGCTGCGCCGCATCCCGACCGATGCCGGATTGCGGATCGACATCGAAGCCTTGCGAGCGGCGATCGCCGAGGACCGCAAGGCAGGTTTTCGGCCGGCCTGCGTTATCGGCACGGCAGGCACCGTGAACACCGGAGCGATCGACAATCTGCAGGCGCTTGCCAAGCTGGCGCATGAGGAAGACGTCTGGTTCCATGTCGACGGCTGCATCGGCGCGTTGATCGCCATCGCGCCAGAGAATGCTCATCGCGTCGCCGGTATCGAATGGGCCGATTCGGTCGCGCTCGATCCGCACAAATGGCTGCATGCGCCGTTCGAGGTCGGCTGCGCGCTGGTGAGGGATGCTTCAGCGCATCGCAAAACCTTCGCGGTCACGCCGGAATATCTGGAATCGACGCCGCGCGGCCTCGCGTCGGGCCAGTGGCTGCATGATTTTGGCCTGCAGACGTCACGCGGTTTTCGCGCGCTGAAAGTGTGGATGGCGCTGAAGGAGCACGGCATCGAGAAATTCGGCCGGCTGATCGACCAAAACATCGCACAGGGCCACACGCTCGGCACGCTGATCGAGGCCGAGCCGTTGCTGGAACTCGTCGCGCCGCCGAGCATCAACATCGTCTGTTTTCGCTACCGCGGCGACGGGCTGACGGGAGAGCGGCAGAAGGCACTTAACACCGAGATCATGCTGAGGCTGCAGGAAGACGGCATCGCCGCCCTTTCGGATACGACGGTACACGGCCAGCATTGCCTGCGTGTGGCGATCAACAACCACCGCACCCGGCGCGACGATCTGGACCTGCTGGTGCGGGAAACGGTGCGGCTTGGGCAGGAGATTTCGAGGCCTGGCGTCGCCGGCTAAGGAGCCTCGCCCAAGGCAATCGCTTCAGACAAATCGCAGCACCCAATTCGCGTGGGTGATCGACTGTTGATGTCGGCGCTGCCCCTCACCTGCCTGCCGGCATCCTCTCCCCGTAGAACGGGGAGAGGGGCGCTGTCATTGATCGCTTCGCCCATCTCGAACGTTGCAGAAGGAGCGCTAAGGTTGCGGCCAGCGGGCTTCTCCCCGTTTACGGGGAGAAGGTGCCGGCAGGCGGATGAGGGGCGGCGCCAACCTGAAAACGATTGCCCCTGTGCCCCGCAACGAGGATCACGCCTCGAGCCAAACCTTCTCGAAATGCTGCTCCAGCGACTGGTGCTGCTCGCAGCCATGCACGCCTTTGCGGAACGTCCGGTAGACCGAGCGCCAATAGGGCTGGATGATGATGCCGGAGTTGCGCAGGTTCTGCTCGATCTTGGCCATGATCTCCTTGCGTGCACTGGCGTCGGGCGTAGCCAGCGCCTTGTCGAGCAAGGCGTCGAACTCCGGATTGGCGTAGGCGGTCTCGTTCCAGGCGGCGCCGGATCTGTAGGCCAGAGCCAGCACCTGGACGCCGAGCGGCCGGCCGAGCCATTCGGTGCAGGACAAGGGATACTTGCTCCAGTCGTTCCAGAACGTCGCCGCCGGCAGCACGGTGCGTTTGACCTTCAGCCCGGCGTCGCGCATCTGCGCGGCGATGGCGTCGCCGGTGTTCTTCTGCCAGTCGACATCGACGGAGATGAGCTCGAATTCGTGGTCTGACTTGCCGGCCTCGGCAAGCAGCGCCTTGGCTTGATCGACATTGCGGACGGCAGGGCCGATATCGGCATATTCGGCATGCATCGGCCCGACATGGTGGTTCTCTGCCGGCTTGCCGCGGTCGTCCATGCCGATCTTCAGGATCGCGCCATTGTCGACGGCGAGCTGGGCGGCCCGCCGCACCCTGATGTCGTCATAGGGCGGATTGCCGACATTGAAACGCGCGACGATGGTCGAGCCGGTGGCAAGTTCGGAATTGCTCAGAGCCATCGAGTCGGTCTGCGAGACGGTATCGGCGGCGGTTTCGTGGTTGGTGTCGATCTCGCCCGATTCGAAAGCCGAGAACATCGCATTGGGATCGGAGCCGTAGTCGACCCATTGGATGCCGTCGAGCCAGAAATCGCCCTTCCACCACGGCTTGTCCTTGCGGCGGACCTCGGCGCCAACCTCGGCGTCCCATTGCACCAGCTCGCAAGGTCCAGTGGTGATCGCCAGCGCCTTCAGCGGATCGCCGTCGCCATCGTAGCTGCGATGCATGATCAGCGCCGGATAGTCGGTCATGCCGGCAATCAGCGAAATGTCGGGCTTCGGCAGATTGAGCCGGACGGTAAAGTCGTCGACGCGCTCGATGCCGCCGTCGATAGGTTTCTTGGTGGCGGCATCGACCAGCGCCCCCATGCGCTCGGCGACCGAATTGCCGGCAACGCTCGCATCGCACCAGCGCGTCAGGTTGTGGACGACGTCGTCGGCGTTGAAGGTGTCGCCGTTCGACCAGGTGATGCCCTTGCGGACGTGCAGCGTCAGCACGCGCGCGTCGTCGCTGGTCTCCCAACTCTCGAGCAACCACGGCTCGAAGGTGAAATCACGGTTCCAGCGTACCAGATATTCGTTGCACTGGCGGGCGACATTGGACATTTCGACGCCGTCGAAGGTGCGCGGGTCCTTCCAGCCTTTGACGTTCATGGCGACGCGCAGGACGCCGCCGCGCCTCGGCTCCTCCGCCGCCCTGGCCGGGGAGGGCGCAAGGCCGCCCAGCGCCAGCGCGCCGGCGGCGCTGACGCCGAGCGCAGCCATGGTAGCGAGATATTCGCGCCGGTTCATGCTGCCTTCCTTGAAGCCGTCGGCGACGGGCTCAGCCTGCGGATGCAACGCTCTCTCGGTCAGCATGAATTTCATCGTCGATCCTCCCTGTCGGGGGGCCCCGGCGCCGCGCCCCCGGGGCGGGGGGGGGGGGGGGGGGGGGGGTGGGGGGGGGGATGTGAATTGGGGGGGTGGTGGGGGGGGGGGGGGGGGGGGGGGGTTTTTTTTAAAACTACAAGGCATTATTTTTTCGGGCGTCGCCCGGGGGCGCCGCCCGGGGGCCCCGCGGCGGGGGGGGGTTGGGGGGGGGCGGGGCGCCTTTGGCCATGGGCAATGATAGTGCGGGATTAAGCGGGGAAGTGTTCGGATTTCCGCAGTTGTTGTGCGCTGTTCCGCAGAGGTGGAAGGGGAGTTGGCTCGGGCGCAACTGGTTGGAAGACAATGCGAAGCAGAGTGAATAGCGCGTACATCCCGCATCTCCGCATTCTTCGGCTGATGAGTACCGCAGCGGTGCAGAAGGCGATGGCGCTAGCGTTGGCGAACTCCTCGGGATCGAAGGAGCAGCGGAACAGCCCCTACAACCAGTCGCCCTTGCCGAGCGTGGCGATGGCGGCGACGATGCGGGTGAAGGCTTCGCCGGCCCGTGGCACGGTTTTGCGGGCGCGCAGGAAACTGTGCACGAGGCGCTGCTCTTCGTACCACCAGGCGCGGCCGCCGGCGGCAAGGATGCGGTCGCGATAGGCCTCGCCGTCCGATGACAGCGGATCGCATTGCGCTGATACGATGACCGTCGGCGGCAGGCCGGAGAAATCGGTGTCGCGCAGCGGCAGGAAGGTCGGGTCGTCTGGTGACTGTGCCTTGCCGGAGCGGACCTGTCTGTAAAATTCGATGTCGCTGAGGGTGAGCAGCGGCGCCGCGGCGTGCTCGACATAGGAGCCGGCGCTCTCGTCGCCGCCCAGTTCGGGATAAATCAGCACTTGGCCGATCGCGGGGCGAGGGTGGCGGCGCGCTGCATGCGCCACCGCGGCGGCAAGATTGCCGCCGGCGCTCTCGCCGCACAGCACGACCGGCAGGCCGGTTTTGGCAGCCGCCCATTCGAACACCGCCAGCGCATCGTCGAAAGCGGCCGGATGCAGATGTTCGGGCGCCAGCCGGTAGTCGGCGGACAAGACTGCAAAGCCGGTGCCGGCACAGATCTCGGCGCAGATGTCGTCATGGCTGTCGAGCCCGCCAAGCACAAAGCCGCCGCCGTGATAGTAGACGACCGTCGCCTGCGGCGCCTTGCCAGCCAGCTGGTAGCGCCGGATCGGGATCGCATGGCCGCCGGCGGCAACCGTGCCGTCGCTGGCTTCGACACCTGCGGGATAACCCGGGTGGAACGCCCGGCACATCGCGTCGTAGACCGCCCGCTGCTTATCGACCGGCAGGTCCATTTCGGGCGGATACCATGCATTGACCCGGTCGATATAGATCCACAGCGCCGGCTCGAGCAAAGTTGCGTATTTTCCCCGTTTTGCTGTCTCGGGCTGTTCGGCGCCACTGACCATCGCCATCCGGTCCCATCAATCCGCTGGAGGCGTCAGAGCTCGTCGTAGAGCCGGGCCGCATTTTCATAGGTGAAGCGCAAAGGCACGGAACCCTGGACCTGCCATGCATCGACCGTCTCGCCTGCCATCAGCCGGCAGGCGCCGTCGGTGGTGGTGACGGCGCCGCCATAGAGCCGGTTGGCAAGGTTGAGGATGGCGGTCTGGTGCATCGCCGTTCTGCCGCTGCCGCAGGCATCCTTGACCAGCAGCACGCGAAAGCCGAGTGATACCGCATCCCTGACGGTGGCGTCGATGCAGGCCTCGGTCCACACGCCGGCAACGACCAGCCACTCGATCCCTTCGGCCTTGAGCCGCCCCGCGGCAGGGCCGGCACCGAAGGCGCTGGCCTCAGTTTTGACCAGCATCATCTCGCCGGCGACCGGCGCCACTTCCGGACAGATCGCCGTCAGCGGATCGTCCTTGTCGGAGAAGGCCGACCTGCCATTGGCATCGACCGGGTGGAACCGCCGCGCCTCCTTGGTGAGGTCGACGATATAGGCCGAATGATAGAGCAGCACATCGTTGGCCCGCGCCGTTGCCTGCAGGCGCTGGACGTTGGCGAGGATGTCGGCAAAACCCTCGACCAGGTAACGCTTGTCCTGCCGATGCTCCTCCTGGAGGTCGACGAAGACCGCGGCCGCCGTGCCGCGCTCGATCGAGACCGGGCTCTTCATGCGGATAGCTGAACTTCGTCATTCCCGGGCGAAGCAGCCGCGAAGCGTCGTCGCGAAGACCCTGGAATCCATGCCGTTACCTCTAGCGAAGAATGCAACGGAACAGAGCTCTGCACCGGTTCGAAGCCTAGATGTAACGGCATGGATCCTAGGGTCTGCGCCGCGTCGCTGCGCTCCTTGCTCAGCCCTAGGATGACGAAAGCATGAGCGCTGCGGCTAGTCCCGAAGGTTTGCGATACCGCACCGCGACCAGTGGTGGATGCTGGGGTCAAACCTGTTTCTCCAGAAAATCGTCCTCATAGGGAAAGCGCGACAGAAGCTCGGTGCCGGTCTCGGTGATCAGGATCTCGTCCTCGAGCTTGACACCCTCGCGTCCGCCTTTCTCGCCGATATAGCTCTCGACGCTGACCACCATGCCGGGCACGACAAAACCGTCGCGGCCATAGGTCTCGTAGTCCATGGCGTGCGCGATGAACGGCGTCTCGCCATGCATGCCGACGCCGTGCATCACCGACGTATAGCGCTGGTCGACGAAGCGGTCCGGGATCTTCCAGGCCTTTTCGGCGATCTCGCGAAACGCCATGCCCGGCTTCACGATCGAGATGTTGTGCTGAACCTGGTCGTGGGCCATGCGGTAGAGCGACTTCTGATAATCCGTCGGCTTGCCCGGGCCGCAGCGGAAGGTGCGCGAGAAGTCCGAATAATAGCCGTAGCAGCCGATCGTATCGGTATCCAGCGCCAAAAGTTCGCCCGGCCTGATCTTGCGGCCGCTGGCTTCGTTGAACCAAGGGTTGGTGCGCTGGCCCGAGGTCAAGAGCCGGGTTTCGATGAACTCGCCGCCCTGGCGGATCACCTCGTGATACATGATGGCGAACAGCTCGTTTTCGGACACGCCGGGCTTGATCGCCTCGCGCACAGCGTAGACGGCAGCCTCGGCGCCAGCCATCGACACCTGCAGGCATTTTACTTCTTCGGGCGTCTTGACCGCGCGCACCGCGAGGATCTCGCCCTGGCAATCCCTGACCTCGCAGCCGCGCTTCTCCAGCGCCAGCGCCTGCAGATGGCCGCAACGGTCGAGGCCGAGCTTCATCGAACCGCCGCCATGCGCCTTGAGCAGTTCGGCGATTTCGTCGGCGAAGGGACCTGCGGTTTCGTCGTCGCGGCCCGACACCGAAGACCACACCAGCTTGGACGGCCGCGCCTCGTCGATGGTGTCGAGCACCATCGAGACATGATAGCTCTGCGGATATTCGAACAGCACGATCGGCCCTTCGGTCGGGATGAAGAAGTAGCGGGTCGAGTTGCGCAGGAAATAACCGAACATGTTGCGCGAGCCTGTGGCGTAGCGCTGGTTATAGGGATCGAACAGCACGACGGCGCCATAACCGGACTCGCGCATCCAGGCGCGCAGCTTCGCCAGCCGCCCCTTGCGCAGCGCGTCCGCATCGATGAAGGATGGCTCGGTGTCGGACAGCCACATGCCGCCGGCCGGATCGGCCGCCGCCGGGTGGCGCATACGGTCTTTGAAGTCGACGTCCTCGGTGCTGTCGGGGTCGAACACGACGATGCTCATGAGTGCCTCCTGGAAGCAGGAAGATGGGCCATGCATCGATCAGGGGCTGTGCAGGATACCGCATATGTTGTGCCGAACGCCGCTTGAAGTCGCTCCGTAGCGCTCCACGGCGCCCCCCTCTGTCCTGCCGGACATCTCCCCCACAAGGAGGGAGATTGGCAGCTGCGGCGCTCCGCTCACCCTTGCGACGCTGGAGATTGGCGAAAGCCGGGATGACAAGCCGATCTCCCCCCAAGTGGGGGAGATGCCCGGCAGGGCAGAGGGGGGCGCTGTCCCGCCAACGTCTCGCAAGATCTATTGCCGCCGCGCCACCTTCGGTGCATGCCCATGCTCCTCGCGAAACGCCCGGGCAAAGCTCGACATCGAAGCAAAACCGCAGGCCAGCGCCACGTCGCGCACCATCAGCGTCGAATGCGCCAGGAGGTCGGCGGCGCGTTTCAGCCGCAGGCGGCGGTAATAGCCGTTGGGCGAGATGCTGAGCTCGGTTTTCGTTCGAGCTTGTCGGAGGACACGCCGAGCTTTTCCGCCAGCGCTGCCATGCCGAGCCGTTCCTCCACCGCATCCTCCATGATGGCAATGGCCGACAGCACCAGTTCGTTCTGGACGCCGGTGCGCAGCCGCAAGGGCATCAGCTTGCGGTCGACGCTGGAGCGCAGCGGGCTGTGCACGAACCATTCAGCAACGCCGGCGGCAAGCTCGGCGCCATAGTCCGATGTGATGATCTCCAGCATCATGTCGAGGCTGCCGACGCCGCCCGCCGAAGTGAAGCGCCTGCGGTCGATGACGTAGAGATCGCGCCTCAGTTCGATGTCCGGAAACGCCTCGGTGAACGCCGCCTGGCTGGTCCAATGCAAGGTGCAGGCATGGCCGTCGAGCAGGCCAGCCCGCGCCAGAAAGAAGGCGGCATCCGCCACCGCGCCGATATGAGCGCCGCCGCGCAGGCTCCTGCGGATCCAGCTCACGGCATCGTCGGCGACAAGATGATCGGCATCGCCGCCCGAGCAGACGACGATGCAGTCGACCTTCGGCGCATCGCCGGCGAAGAAGCCGGGCTGGATGACAACGCCGTTCGAGGCCTCGACCGGACCTGCGGCAGCGCCGACGATGATCCAGCGGTAGTATTCTTTCTTGGCCAGCACGTTGGCGGCACGCAGCGGCTCGATCACCGAGCTGAACGCCATCATCGGAAAGCCCGGGAAGACGAGGATGGCGAAGGTGAGCGGGGCTTCGGTGGGTTTTAGTTGGTCGCGCTCGCGAATGGTCATGGCTTCAACCGGCCTGTCGGCAATTGCAGGAAGTCACAATTTCGCCAGATGCAGCGGAGGTCAACGGCTATCGAACAGGTCCCAGAACAATCCCTTCATGCTTGCGCTGCCCACATCCGCTGTGTTTCAGCGTTGGTGATTGGCGAAAGCCGAAGCGACATCCAATCTCCCCCCTTGCGGGGGAGATGCCCGCAGGACAGAGGGGGGTGGGAAGGATCGCCAACATCCGACTTCAGCTCCCCACCGAAATCAGCCTGAGGCGTGGCCCCATTGATTGACAGGTCGGCGGGACAGCACCCCCCTCTGCCCTGCCGGGCATCTCCCCCGCAAGGGGGGAGATCGGCAGCTTCACCGACAGGCGCCTAGTCCTGAAGCGAGTGCCGGTAGCATTCGCTCCCCCCCTCAACTCGCCAGCGCCTGGTCCAAATCCGCAATCAGATCATCGCCATCCTCGATCCCCGCCGACAACCGCACCAGCGAATCGGAAATCCCGATCTCGGCGCGTTTTTGCGCCGGGATCGAGCCGTGCGTCATCAGCGCCGGGTGCTCGATCAGGCTTTCGACGCCGCCGAGGCTTTCGGCCAGCGTGAACAGCTGCGTGTGTTCGAGGAAGCGTTTTGTCCCGGCAAGGTCGCGGTCGAGCTCGACCGTGATCATGCCGCCGAAGGCATGCATCTGCCGCCTGGCGATGGCACGCTGCGGGTGGCTGGTGAGACCGGGATAGATGACGCGGCGGATGTCGGGGCGGCTTTCCAGCCAGTGCGCGATCTTCTGGCCGTTCGACGAATGGCGCTCCATCCTCAGCGCCAGCGTTTTCAGGCCGCGCAGCGCCAGAAAACTGTCGAACGGCCCTGATATGGCGCCGACGGCGTTCTGCAGAAACTTTAGCTGGTCGGCCAGATCCTTGTTGTCGCCGACCACGGCGACACCGCCGACCATGTCGGAATGGCCGTTGAGGTATTTCGTCGTCGAGTGGACTGATATGTCGATGCCGAGCTCCAGCGGCCGCTGCAGATAGGGGCTGCAGAAGGTGTTATCGGCGACCGAGAGCACGCCTTTGCGCTTTGCCAGTGCCGCGACCGCTTCGAGATCGACGACGCGCAACAGCGGATTGGTCGGCGTTTCGACCCACAGCAGTTTGGTTTCCGGGCGGATCGCCGCCTCGACGGCGTCAAGATCGGTGAAGTCGACGAAGTCGACCTGGAGGTTGGCCGAGCGTTTGCGCACCCGCTCCAGCAGCCGAAACGTGCCGCCATAGATGTCGTCGGTGGCGACGACATGGGCGCCCGAATCGAGCAGTTCGAAAATGGTGGCGATCGCCGCCAGCCCCGAGGCGAAGGCGAAGGCGGCTGCGCCGCTTTCGAGATCGGCCACCGCGCGCTCGAAGGCGAAGCGGGTCGGGTTCTGGCTGCGCGCGTACTCAAAACCCTTGTGCACGCCCGGGCTTTGCTGGCCATAGGTCGAGGTCGCGTAGATCGGCACCATCACCGCGCCCGTCGTCGGGTCGTGACTCTGGCCGCCATGGATCGTGCGCGTCGAAAAGGCCAGACGGTTGCTGCCCGATACGGTGGCTTTAATGGTCATTTTGCGCGGCGCCTCAGATGGTTGATCAGGTCGATACGGGTTATCAGGCCGATGAACTCGTCGCCGTCAAAGACGATCGCGACTTCGTTGCGGTCGAACACCGGCAGCAGCGCGTCCAGCGTCTGGCTGGCCTGCAGCGTGTGCAAATTGGCTGTCATCGCCGTGCGCACCGGAGCCTTGAAGCGGTCCCAACGGCTGTCATAGGGGCCTTCGACGTGGGCGAGGATATCGCTTTCGTCGACGATGCCGACCAGCCTGCCGTCGTCCAGCACCGGCAGTTGCGAGACATCGGAACGGCGCATGCGGCCATAGGCGTTGAGCAGGCTTTCGTCCGGGCCGACAGACACGATGTCGCCGGTGCGGTGCGTGCGCATCACCAGATCGCGCAGGTCGCCATGCTGCTCATGCTCGGCGAGGCCCTGCTCGATCAGCCAGAAATCGTCGAACACTTTCGACAGATATTTGTTGCCGCTGTCGCAGACGAAGGTGACGACCCGCTTCGGCACGGTTTGCTCGCGGCAATAGCGCAGCGCCGTCGAAAGCAGGGTGCCGGATGACGAGCCGGCGAGGATGCCCTCCTTGGAAAGCAGGTCGCGCACCGCCAGCATGCTCTGCTTGTCGGTGATCGAGTAGGCCTTCTTGACCAGCGACAGATCGGCATTGGGCGGCACAAAATCCTCGCCAATGCCTTCCACGGTCCAGCTTCCGGCCTCTTGCATCTTGCCGGTCTTGATCAACGGCGCCAGCACCGAGCCGACCGGATCGGCGAGAATCATCTCGGTCTTCGGCGAGCCCTTTGCGAAGTAGCGGCCAAGCCCGGTCAGGGTGCCGCCGGAGCCGACGCCGACGACCACTGCGTCGACATCGCCGTCGAGCTGCGAATATATCTCGGGACCGGTCGTGGTTTCATGGGCGTCCGGATTGGCCGGATTGGCGAACTGATTGGCATAGAAGGCGCCGGGCAATTCGGCGGCGATCTTTTCGGCCATGTCCTGATAGTATTCGGCGTGACCCTTGCCGACATCGGAGCGGGTCATGCGCACTTCCGCGCCGAGCGCGCGCAGATGCTGGATTTTTTCGCGCGACATCTTATCGGGCACGACGAGGATGATGCGGTAGCCCTTGGGAATGCCGACCTGGGCCAGGCCAAGACCGGTGTTGCCGGCGGTCGCCTCGACGATCGTGCCGCCGCGCTTCAGCTTGCCCTGTTTTTCGGCGCCGGCGATCATCGACAGCGCAATGCGGTCCTTGATCGAGCCGCCGGGATTCTGGCTTTCGAGCTTGATGAACAGCCGGCACTTGCCGATGTCGAATTTGGTCAGCTCGACGACCGGCGTCTGGCCGATCAGGTCGAGAACCGATGCATAGGGCGGGCGCAGACGGGACATTGCCCTGTCAGAAGATGGGGCCATCTCCGAAGGGGCAACGTCAGGTGCGGCGATCTTGTGCTTGCTCATATTCAGATGCTCCGTGGTCAAGCGACCGCCTTGGGCAGGCTGTCAGCCTATCTTCTTTTCCAGCCGTTTGCAGTCTGAAAGAAGATAGATCGTGCCAATCCGTTGGCCAGACGAGGAATGGGATTCCAGCTTTCGCTGCCGGTGGTCCCAACCCAAATGCCTTCTGCAGCGATCCTTCCCACCCCCCTCTGGCCTGCCGGCCATCTCCCCCGCAAGGGGGGGAGATTGAGCGCTCGGCTGCTTTCGCCAATCATCACCGTCGCAAGAGTGCGCGCGGCATCGGAACTGCCGATCTCCCCCCTTGCGGGGGAGATGGCCGGCAGGCCAGAGGGGGGTGCTGTCCCTCCGGCATCAACAGGTTCTGCCTCACCCCAGCAACCGCCGGCTCAGCCGCGCGCACTGGACGCGGATATCCGGAATGGCGTCGATCTCGAAAAACGTGCCGCGCGTCAGCGGTCCGACCGCCAGTATCTTGGCCGATACGGTGCCGTCGCCGGCGATGACCTCGCAATTGTCTGATACGTCGAGGCCAAGGCGCAGCGGATCCGGCCGGGCCAGCCCGCGGTCGACCAGCGACCGCACCACGCTGTTCGAGGTGGTCGAGATGTCCCTGGCGATGCCGGTGCAGTCGTAGATGCGGGCGACGTCGCATGTTTCGAGACGCTGCGTATGGCGCGACTGGACCTGCACGGTGAATCCATCGCCGGCGGCGATGCTGACGACGCGCCCGGCGACAAGCCGAATGCGGCCCGACTGGACCGCCTCGGTAACGCGGGCGTAGACTTCCGGTGCCATGCGATGGCGGTGGATGTCCCACCACGCCTTGGTGTGCTCGACAAAGCGGCGCTTGGCCGAAGACGGCCAGTTCTGCCAGATCTTCTGGTTGAATGGCCTGAGACCATCGACGACGTCGCGCCAGTCGATGCCGGCCTCCTGGTTTTCCCGGATCAGGTCGCGGAACCAGCCGACGAAATAGGAAAGCTGGGTGCCGAGCGGAATGTCGGCGACGTCGAGCTTGATCGGATTGCCCTTGCGGTGCGGCGAAGGCAGCAGGCCGCGCCGTGACACCGCGATGATCTCGCCGCGATGGCCGCGCTGTTCGAGCGACAGGAAGGCATCGACCATGCTCAAGCCGGTGCCCAGCAGCAGGACTCGGGCTTCCGGGTCGAGCGCGGTGTCAGCTTCCGATCCCATCCTGATCGCATGGCCCTGGCCGGCGCCCGGCTCCTCGTCGTGCCCGGTCGCCAGCACGGCAAGGTGGGCGACGACGCTGGTGCCGTTGGCCAGCGTCACCTCGGCCCCGGACGCGGTCGGCGAGACCGACAGGCTTTCCTCGCGGATCAGGCGAAGACGCCCCGTCTCACGGGCCTCGAGTTCGTCCAGCAGTTCCTTCAGGTAGCGGGCATAGACGCTGCGCGGTGCGTAGACCGGCGCCTGCTCTGCGGTTGCCAGGCGGCGTTCAAGCAGCCAGCGCCAGAAATTGCCGGGATCGTCGGCATAGGCGCTCATGCCGGCCGCGCTGACATTCAGCACATGCGCCGACAGCAGCGTGGAATAGGCGATGCCCTGGCCGAAATGCGGGCGCTTTTCGATTAGCGTGACGCGGAGATCGGGATTGGGCGATTTCAACAGATGCGCGGCAAGGACGACGCCGCTGGCGCCGCCACCGACGATAACGATCGAATTTGGGATAATCGAATTTGCGCGGCCGGTCATGCGCGCACCAATTGCCCTAGGAGCCGTCGGTTCCGGCTCAGGCCTGAATTTTCAACGCAGCCGAAAGGTCGTCGCCGGCGATATCGCGCATCTCGGCGAGGCTGCGCTGATCCAGCACCTCGGCGATCGCTTGCCGGACCTCGAGCATCAGATGTCGGACTTGGCATGTCGCCTCGTTGCAGTCTTCACAGCGCTGATACCGGGTGCGGCTGGCGCAGGGAATTGGAGCAAGCGGCCCGTCAAGCACGCGCACGACATGGCCGATCTTGATTTCATCCGCCGGCCGCGCCAGGGCGATAGCCGCCCTCCTTGCCCTTGCGGCTCTGGACGAAACCGGCGTTGCGCAGCTCGACCAGGATGGCATCGAGAAATTTCTTCGGGATGTTGTTTCCGGTGGCGATATCGCCAACGAAGGCGAGCTGTCCAGCCGGCAGCCGCGCAAGATGGACGAGCGCCTTGAGGCCGTACTTGCCCTTTTTCGTGAGCATAGACCGAACGTTTCTCTGTCATGCGATGGCGCAAGGCCATCGGTTGCGAAACCCCTGGCGTGCGTCCCCACCGCTTCCAAGCTTGTATGCCACATAATTTCTAGTTCCATGATATACAAGCCGTGCACCGTTGATTTTGCTTCGTTTTCAACCCGCTGCGGTCATTTTGACCAACGTTCTTTCCCATCCTCCAATTGGACGGCCAGCGCTCGACACTCATGCTGCAGGCAATCGCCGCGATATGGACATCGCTGATCGTTCTCTCAATTCCTGCAATGTTGATAAGACTACTATACTAACCGCGCATACAGGGACCGGTTTTCAAATCCTCGGCCATTCGCAGCATTGATTTGCCTAAGGTGGGCGCAAAACAGGAAATGCTTGTGGGCGCGCTTTCGCCGGTCGACCGAAACGCCGCCAAGTCCTGAGGTGGTTCGAGTGTCAGGGGCGCGAACGGTTCGCCCACACCAGGCCGCCCAGCCCGACCAGCGCGGTGACGATACCGATATAGAGCCATTGCGACTGGCCGGTCATGAAGCTGCCGCCGACGAGGCCGACGCCTTGCAGCGACCAGAGCGCGCCGATGGCGAGCGCAATCAACGCCAGCAGATTTTTGATAAATCTCATCGCCGAAATTTCCTTCCCAAGTCGATCGTCAATTCAGCCATGACCGCGACGACAAAGCGAAAGGAAGCGACCCGATCGCTCTCACATCTACTTGCATAGTAGAGCCCATGTCATGGCGGAAACACTCCCGGTGCAGGTTCGAAGATCACCAGACATACATCGTGGCAGTCCCAACCCTCCCTGACGGACTGTTTCCCGCCGACTCCAAACGTGTACTGTAGTCATGGAACCGCCAGATGACTGCCGCATTTCGTGCCACATTCGATCCGTAACGGCCGGGGCCTGTCAAACGGAGCCACAGATGAAGAAACCCCACCAGGCCGCGCTTGCCGCGGTGACGATCGCGGCTGGCCTGTTGGTCGGCGCATCCACCTCCCCTGCCGCCGCGCAATGCGGCCGCGCCTCTTGGTACGCGCTGTACTCGAAGACCGCTTCCGGCGAGCGGATGAACCCGTCAGCGCTGACCGCCGCGCACCGCACCTTGCCTTTTGGCACCAAGCTGAAGGTCACCAACCGCAACAACGGCCGCAGCGTCGTCGTGCGCATCAACGACCGCGGCCCGTTCATCAAGGGGCGCGTGATCGACCTGTCGAAAGGCGCCGCCAGCCGGCTCGGCTTCATCAGTTCGGGCCATACATCCGTGTGCACGGCCCGCGTGTGATGCCTCTGTGTCCGGCCAGAGCTGGACACGCACGGCCTTCGCAACCGCACAATGAGCCGGCTGCCGCCGTTCAAAGCCGGTTTTCAACACCTTAAACGAAAGTATGAGCATAAATCACGGCACTTGACGTATTGCATCGCAGCAGTTTGTTGTTAACTTCCCCGCGAGAGATTCAAGGCTCGGCACTGCTGTCGTCCCTTCGGTCGAAGCAGCGGGGTTCTCGATGTTCTACCAGTTCTACGAATTGAACCACGCCGCCGTGCAACCGGCCCGCCTGTATGCCGATGCGGTGCGTATGTTCTACACCAATCCGCTCAATCCATTCACGCACACCTCCTGGGGCCGCTCGATCGCGGCAACGGCCGAATTGTTCGAGCGCACGACGCGCCGCTACAGCAAGCCGCAATTCGGCCTGACCAAGACCGTGGTCGACTGGAAAAGCGTCGATGTCACCGAAAAGACGGTATGGTCGCGGCCGTTCTGCAATCTGCTCCGTTTCGAGCGGGCGGTTCCCGCCGGCCGCCGGCCTGATCCGAAGCTGCTGATCGTGGCGCCGATGTCAGGCCACTATGCAACGCTGCTGCGCGGCACGGTCGAGGCAATGCTGCCCCATGCCGATGTGCACATCACCGACTGGGTCGACGCCCGCATGGTGCCGCTGGCGGATGGCAGCTTCGACCTCGACGACTACATCGACTACATCGTCGACATGCTGCATGCGCTGGGACCCGATACCCACGTCATGGCGGTGTGCCAGCCTTCGGTGCCGGTGCTGGCGGCGGTGGCGCTGATGGAAACGCGCGGCGACCCGTTCGTTCCCTCGACAATGACACTGATGGGCGGGCCGATCGATACCCGCCGCAATCCGACCGCGGTCAACCTTCTGGCCGAGGAAAAGGGCATCGACTGGTTCCGCGACAACGTTATCATGCAGGCGCCGTGGCCGGTGCCCGGCTTCGGCCGTGAGGTCTATCCCGGCTTCCTGCAGCTTTCGGGATTCATGAGCATGAACCTCGACCGCCACATCATCGCCCACAAGGACTTCTTCATGCATCTGGTGAAGCATGATGGCGATAATGCCGAGAAGCACCGCGACTTCTATGACGAATATATGGCGGTTATGGATCTGACGGCGGAGTTCTACCTGCAGACGGTCGACACGGTGTTTGTTCGCCATGCCTTGCCCAAGGGCGAAATGATGCATCGCGGCGTCGCCATCGATCCCTCCGATATCCGCAATGTCGCCCTGTTCACGGTCGAGGGCGAGAACGACGACATTTCCGGCCTCGGCCAGACCCAGGCCGCGCACGACCTCTGCATCAACATCCCCGCGGACAGGCACGCCCACTACGTGCAGCCGGCGGTCGGCCATTACGGCGTCTTCAACGGCTCGCGCTTCCGCTCCGAAATCGTGCCGCGCATCGTCGACTTCATCACCAGCTATGGCCGCCAGAGCCGCGTTGCGGTGAAGCCGAAGCTGGTTCGCACCGCCAAAAAGTAAAGATGTAGCCTTGTGAATCCCGGATGGCAGCCCCGTGCAAGTCGACCTGTTGCACAATAGCCGCTGTTTCGGCCGCGCGGGTAACCATGTCGCAAATCTGGCCGTTGGTATAATTGACAGGGACTGTAGATCGCCCTTAACCTTTCGTTAACAACAAAGGGACGAGGGGGACAATGATTTCCTCACCAATGGCGAGAAGGCTGCGCGCGTGCGCCCTGTTAGGGCTGTTACTTGCGGCAGGCTGGTCTACGGCGGCTTCGGCGGGACCAATGGCAACCGGCGGCCCGACATCGCAGCCGATCGGCCATTACGATTTCTGCAAGACCAGTCCGGCCGAATGCTCGATCCACCCGGGCAATCTCGCCCCGGCCACCATGAGCGGTGCGCTCTGGCGCAAGATCCTCAGCGTCAACGCCAGGGTCAACACCGCCGTCAAGCCGATAAGCGACATCGACATCTACGGCAGGGACGAGGTCTGGGCCTATCCCGTCAAGGGCGTTGGCGACTGTGAGGACTATGTCCTGGAAAAGCGCCGCGAATTGAACCGCTTGGGCGTGTCGTTCGCCAATCTTCTGATGACCGTCGTGCGCAAGCCGGACGGTGAGGGCCATGCCGTGCTGACGGTGCGCACAAGCAAGGGCGACTACATCCTCGACAATCTGGACGGAAAGGTCCGCTCATGGGACCGGACCGGCTACCGCTTCCTCAAGCGGCAGGCGATCGACAATACCGGCCGCTGGGTCTCGATCCGTGATGGCCAGCCGGTTCTGGTCGGCGCGGTTCAGTAGCAGGCGTCACTTTGGCTGCTTCAAAGCGGCGCGGATCGATGCGGTGATGCGGCGAAGCTCCGCTTCGTCGAGCTTTTCGATGTTTTCGGCCAAAACATTGGCAAGCTCGGTGGCGGCGGGGCTGAGGCCCGACGTGTCGAGCTTCACCCGTGGATGCGAGGTCTCGGCCAGCCGCGCGAGTTCTTCCGCATCGTCCCATATGACGTTGAAATAGCCGATGATCTTCTGGATCAGCGTCCAGGTCGGCGCGCCGCGGCGACCATGCTCCAGCGCCGACAGATAGGCGGCGCTGACGCCGATCGCCGCGGCCATCGCCTTCTGACTGACGCCACGTTCGCTTCGCAGGGCGCGAAGCTTTTCGCCGAACGGGGTCATCCGCGCGCGCGCCTCAGGCGGACATAGAGCGCGCCCGAGCCGCCATGGTTGCGGGCAGCATGGTCGTGGCTGGAGACGAGCGGCCTGAACGCGGGTGTCGACAGCCAGGCTGGCACGGCGCGCCGCAAGATGCCGTCGCCGCCCGACGACGAGCCTTTGCCGGTGATGACCAGGACGTAACGGATGCCGCCGGCATGCGCCCGGTGCAGGAAGGAAAACAGCAGCGAATAGGCTTCGTCCTGGCTCAGGCCATGCAGGTCGACGCGGCCTTCGATCGGCAAGCGACCCTTCGACAGTTTTTCCAGCGTCGGTTCGTCGAGCGGATGCGAAACATGCTGCGTCTTGGCTTTCGCCGCCGCAGCCGGAGCCATGGCCTGGACACGCGGCGGTGGCTTCGTGTCATCACTGATCTCCGGGCCGATATCCGGGATGCCGATGGCGGACTTGCCCTTCAGCGGCTTGGCGGTGCGCGCCACCAGGTTCCACAGGACCCGATCGTCCTCGCTCAGTCTGTCGATGCGCCGGGTCATCGCCCCGCTCCCGGTACAAGCGGACGCGGGATCAGGGCGTAGAAATCGGCAGGGTTACGGACAGTGCCGGCGATCTCGCCGGCCGCATCTCCCGTCCCGGCGAACAGGTCGCCGCGGGCCGGGCCGGTGATGGCCGAGCCGGTGTCCTGCGCGATCATCAGCCGCCGGAACGGCTTGTTGTCGAAAGCGGTCAGCGACGTCGCGTCGATGAAGAACGGCGTGCCGAATGTATGCAGCAAACGGTCGACAGCGACGGAGCGGCCCGGCGTCAGCGGCACTTTGGCGGCAGCGATCGGGCCGAGTTCCGGGTCGTCGACCCCCGCCTCGCTGGCGGAAGTCTCGCGGAAGAAAATATAAGAGCGGTTGCGCCACAGGATCTCATCGATGCGCTCCGGATGCGCCCTGAACCAGGCGCGGATCGACTGCATGGTCACCGCTTCGAGCGGGATTTCGCCTAGCTCACTCAGGATCTTGCCCGGTCCGGTAAAGCACTGGCCGGATTTGGCGGCATAGGTGACGCGGCAAAGCCGACCGTCGGTCATAGCGAGCCGCGCAGAACCCTGTACGTGGATGAAGAAGGCGTCGACCTTGTCGGCGAGCCAGGCGATTTCCAGACCGTTGCCGATGAACGCGCCGCGCTCGATCTCGCCGCGGTCGAAATACTCGACCGGTCCGTTCGGCGTGGCGCGGCCGAAGGCGAGATAGGGATCCATGCCGGGCGGCCGGTTGGCGTCGTCGATGTCGACGAGATTGGCCGGACGCGACAGCAGCGGCACCGTAAATCGTTCGGTTCGCACCGGTGAGGCGTCGACCACTGGTTCATAGAAGCCGGTGACGAGGCCGGCGCCGCCGTTTTTGGCCGTTATGTGCGCCGGGATGAAATGCCGCTCGAAAAAAGCGCGGGCTTGGCGCCGGTCCGTTGGCGAAACGGTGCGGGCTGCAGCGTAGGCTCCGGTGAAGGCCTTGAATTCGACGCCGAGCCTGCCGGAGCGATAGGGTTTTACCAGGGCATGGAAGGCCGAACGCCGGAAAGCGGCGAACGCGGCCAGATGGTCGTCCTCGTCCCAGCCGGGCAGATCGTCAAAGGATTTTTCGCGGAACGCCTGAGATAGCGACACCGGAGCCTCGCCGTGGTCCGGGCTCAGTCTTCTTCTTCGGTGGCGACGAGCTTCCAGTTCGGGTCGCGCGAGCGCGTATCGCGGGCGAAGGTCCAGACATCCTTGACCTCAGCGACGGTTTCGGGATCGCCGTCGATGACGGCGCCGGCCTTGTCTCGCGTCGCCGAAATCAGCTCGCTGACGATGCGCAGCGTGATATGCGCCTCGCTGCCCTTCATCTCGGCGGAAACGATGTCGGCCTTGTCGATGCCGACGAAGGAGGACTGGATCTTCTCCGATTTCGCCTCACGGTCGCCGATGGCTGCGACAAAGCCGTCATAGACCTCGCGCGACAACAGGTTCTTCAGCGTCTTGCGGTCGCCATCGGCATAGGCCATGACGATCATCTCATAGGCCATCTTGGCGCCGTCGACGAAGGTCTTCGGGTCGAATGACGGGTCATTGTCCTTGATCGCGCGCAGGCCCTTGTTGAGATCGGTGGCAGGCTTGGCGAAGGCGTCGATCGCCGCATAGGCGTCGATTGCCGGCTCTCCCGGCGCTCGCTTGCGCGGCAGCGAGACCACATTCTCGGGCTTCTGGGCGTCGTCGCGCGTCCGGCCCGCCGTATAGGGATCGAAGGGCGGGCGTTCGCTGCCGGTACGGCGGCCGAGCACATTGCGCAGCTGGAAAAAGATCACAACCGCCGCAACCAGAAAGAAAATCGTGCCGAAGTCGAAGAATCCCATATCTTCCGCCAATCAATCCCTACCCCGGCCGGACCGCCCGGCCAGGCAATGGCTGCGGTCGCGTAGCGTTCAACATCCAAAGCATATAGAACGCAAGCTGCAATCATTCAAATTAAAGGCAGCCATACCTATCTAAAAGGTCCAGTGCCAGCGGCGATTGCCCGCCGGCCGGCAAAACACGGTAACGATCGGTCAAGATTTGCGCATTTCGCTGCTTCCTCTGTTCATTCTCGCGCTTCCGTTGCTGGAGATCGCCGGTTTCGTCGTTGTCGGCCGCCAGGTCGGCGCGCTCGCGACGGTCGGCCTGGTGCTGGCTTCGAGCATCGCCGGCGCGCTGTTGTTGCGATACCAGGGTTTCGGCGTCATGACCCGGGTCCGTGCCGAAATGGACGCCGGACGTGATCCAAGCCGCCAGCTCGCGCACGGCGCGATGATCGTGCTGGCGGCGATCCTGCTCATCATTCCCGGCTTCATCACCGACGTTTTCGGCATTCTGCTGTTCCTGCCGCCGGTCCGCGACCTCGCCTGGCGCCTGTTGAAAGGCCGCATCGTGCTGGCCACCAGTTTCGGCACCGGCGGAGTCCGGGCCCGGCAACGCGACAAGACCATTGACCTCGACGACAGCGACTATTCGCGCGGCGACGATTACAACCGCGGCCCCGATCACAATTCCCCCTGGCGCCGCCTCAAGGACGAGTAGGTCGGAACGCCTCAGGGACGTGTAGGTCGGCAAACGCTTCAGGGACGGCTAGGTCAGCAAACCTTGTCTTGTCATGCCGACCATGGTAGCGAACGCCCGATTTCAATCCGGTCAGCAAGGCTGCCCAGGCAAAAGGACAAAGGCTTATGGCCAGCAAAGACGACGCGCCGACCGGCGCGGCCAGTGGCAACGGCGACGCGACGCAGCCTTCGCTCAATGTGCTTGCCCAATATGTGAAGGACCTTTCCTTCGAAAGCCCCGGCGCGCCGAACTCTCTGCGCGGCCGCGACAAGGCTCCCGGCATCGCCATCAACGTCAATGTCAACGCCAATCCGCTTTCGGACAAGCAGTTCGACGTCAATCTGACGCTGAACGCCAAGGCGTCCTTCGACAAGGAAGTGCTGTTCAATGTCGAGCTGGTCTATGGCGGCGTGTTCGCCATCAGTGGCTTCCCGCAGGAGCACATGCTGCCGCTGCTGTTCATCGAATGCCCGCGGCTGCTGTTCCCGTTCGCCAGGCAGATCATTGCCGAGGCGACGCGCAATGGCGGCTTCCCGCCGCTGATGCTCGATCCGATCGATTTCGCGCAGATGTTCCAGCAGAAGCTGGCCGAAGACCAGGCCGCCAGCAAGGTCAAGGTGAGCTGAGGCGAGTGTAGAGCAGACATTAAAGACCCGGCCTCGCGCCGGGTTTTTTGTTTGAGGTGCCGGCGGGACAGGTTGGAAGCCGATCGGCAGTCGCAAACCTCTAGGATTAGCCGAAGCATCCCTCCACTTAGTCATCCTAGGGCGGAGCAAGGAGCGAAGCGACCCGGCGCAGACCCTAGGATCCATGCCGTTACATCAGCCGAAAGAATACAGCGGCTCAGAACGGCGCTTGCATGCGCCACTGCGCTCGCTACCCTTCCGCCATGACCGGCTATGCCTATATGACCGCGAGCTAGAAGCGCGGCACGATCTACATCGGCGTCACCAACGATCTTGGCCGCCGCATGCCGGAGCACAAATCCGGCGAAGGCTCGCGCTTCACCAGCTGCTATGGCGTGCAGCGTCTGGTCTGGTACGAAGAACATTTCGACATTCGCGACGCCATCCAGCGCGAGAAGTCGCTGAAGCGCTGGCCTCGCCAATAGAAGATCGACCTGATCGAGAAGACCAATCCAGAGTGGTTCGAGCTTTTTCGCGGAACGGGGTGGTAGCACTCGGTTCTGGTCGGCCGGGCACTGCCGCAAGGTAACGGCATGGATCCTAGGGTCTGCGCCGCGTCGCTTCGCTCCTTGCTCCGCCCTAGGATGACGAAGCGGAGGGGTCGTTTTCGGCCAATCTCAAAAGTCTGCGATTCCCGAACGAAACTATCGACGCCGCTGCCGATCGGCTCCCGTCAAAATCGCTATGCCGCGGAACTCGCTTCCGCGGCGACGCGCAGCCAGAGCGCCTTTTCGCCTAAGGTGCCGACCATGCTCGCGTGCGCGGTGCGTTCTGCCTCGGTCAGACGAGACGGCAGCGCTATCGGCCGCGCGCCGATGCTGATGTCGATATCGTCGACATTTCTCCTGCCGCCGGCCGGCGCCGTGGCGCTGTCGAGGATGAGCGCCGCCTGCTTGCCGCCGATGAGCTCGATATAGACCTCGGCCAGCAATTCCGAATCGAGCAGCGCGCCGTGCTTGGTGCGACGGGCATTGTCGATGCCGTAGCGCCGGCACAGCGCGTCCAGCGAATTGGGGCCCATCGGATGCTTGCGGCGCGCCAGCGCCAGCGTGTCGACGACAAGTCCGGGATCAACGACCGGGTGGCCAAGCCGACCGAACTCGACATTGAGGAAAGCGATATCGAAAGTGGCATTGTGGGCGACCAGCTTGGCGCCCTCGATGAAGGCAAGAAATTCCTCGGCGATGTCGCTGAAGGTCGGCTTTCCCATGAGGTCGGCGGCGCTGATGCCATGAACGGCCTGCGCCTCCGCATGAATCGGTCGTCCCTGCGGATTGATGTAATGGTGGAAGGTGCGGCCGGTCGGGAACCGATTGACCAGCTCGATGCAGCCAAGCTCGATGACGCGGTCATCACGGAAATCGAGGCCGGTGGTTTCCGTGTCGAAGATAATCTCGCGCATCGAATCAGTCCGTTGGTTCCGGCGTCATTCCAGCCGAATCATGAGGGGAACAAATTGGCAACATATTACGCCGGATGCAAGCGCCGTTAAGCAGGCTTGCCGGCCTTATCCCCGGCTAGTTCGGCGACAATCGCATTGACCGCCGCGCGCGCCGCATCAAAACCTTGTCCGGTGTCGATGATGAAATCGGCGCTCTTGCGCTTTTCCGCGTCGGGAACCTGCCTGGCCAGGATCGACGCCAATTTCTCTTCGCTCATACCCGGCCTCGCCAGCACCCGGGCGCGCTGGATTTCGACCGACGCGGTGACGACCACGACCTTGTCGACCCGGTCGCGGCCGCCGGTTTCGAACAGCAGCGGGATATCGAGAACGACAAGCGGTGCGCCGGCGGCACGGTTGCGGGCCAGGAAGGCGTCGGCGTCGGCGCGGACCAGCGGGTGGATGATCGTTTCCAGTCGTTTCAAGGCCGCGGCATTGCCGAGCACTCGCTCGGCCAGCTTGGTGCGATCGACCGAGCCGGATTTTGTAGTCCCGGGAAAAGCCGCCTCGACCAGCGGAGCCGCCTTGCCGGAGTAGAGGCGATGCACCGCCTCGTCCGAATCGTGGACGGGTACGCCGGCCTCGGCAAACATCTTCGCCGTGGTCGACTTGCCCATGCCGATCGATCCGGTGAGGCCGAGCACGATCATGCCTTTCACTCCTAAGTCATTCCTTGGGCGCCAAGATCGGCGACGATCATCTGCCGCAATTCGGCAGTGACCTGCGGCCTGATGCCGAACCAGCGCTCGAAGCCGGGCACCGCCTGGTGCAAAAGCATGCCGAGCCCGTCGACGGTCTTCAGGCCCCGCGCCTTGGCTGCGGCCAGCAACGGCGTTTCCAGCGGCACATAGACAATGTCGGTGACGATGGCATGGTCCGGCAGACTGGCCGGATCGGCGGACAGGCCTTCATTGCCATGCATGCCGAGCGCTGACGTGTTGACCAGCAGGCCGGCATCGGCCAGCAGCTCGCCGGTCGCAGCCGTGCCGTGGGCGGAAACACCGGCGCCGAAGCGGTGGCGCAGTTCCTCGGCTCGGGCGAGTGTCCGGTTGACGATGCGGATGTCACCGATGCCGCGCTCAATCAGCGCATGGATGACTGCACGGGAGGCGCCGCCGGCGCCGAGCACCACGGCCGGGCCATTGTCTGCCCAGCCCGGCGCATGCTCGTCGAGATTGGCGGCAAAGCCATGGGCGTCGGTGTTGCCGCCGCACAGTTCTTCGCCCTCGAACCACAGCGTGTTGACGGCGCCGATCTGTTCGGCTGCGTTGTTGCGGCGCGTCGCCAGCGCGAAGGCGGCCTCCTTGTGCGGGATGGTGACGTTGCCGCCACGGTAGTCATTCGCCTCGAGCGTTTTGACGAATTCGGCAAACCCCTCCGGCGCAACGTCGATCGCCCGGTAGCTGCCGTTTATACCGTATTTCGCCAGCCAATAGGAGTGGATCTTCGGCGACCGGGAATGCGCGACCGGGTGGCCGGTGACGAAGGCCTTTTTTTCGGCCTCAGCCATCGATGGCGCCGAGGTCACGCAGCTTGGCCAGAACGGGCAGAAGCGGCAGGCCGACGATGGTGAAGTAGTCGCCTTCTATTCTTTCGAACAGCTGGATGCCCTCGCCTTCGATCTGGTAGGCGCCGACGCTAGACAGCGCCTTGGCGCCGACCCGCGCCAGATGGCGGCCGATGAAGGCCGGGTCGAGCTTTCGCATGGTCAGGCTGGCGATGCCGACATGCCGCCACAGAGCCGCGCCGTCGCGGGCCAGCACCACGGCGCTGTTGAGCTGATGGGTCTTTCCCGACAGCGCCAAAAGATGGCGGCGCGCGGCTTCCATGTCGGCCGGCTTGTGGAACACTTCGTCGCCGAGCGACAGCGTCTGGTCGCAGCCGAGCACCAGGGCGCCGGGCTTTCGCTCGCTGACTTCGGTGGCCTTGGCCTCGGCGAGCACCAGGGCAACATCCTCCGGCGAGATACCGCTGCCCTGCAAAGGTGCTTCGAGCGCGCGCTCGTCGACTCCCGCCGGAACCGCCTCGACCGCCACGCCGGCATTGACAAGCAGCGCCTTGCGGAACGGGCTGCCCGAGGCAAGGATGATTTTTCCGGTCATTTTTATCGCCTAAGGTTGGTTGAGATTCCGATCGGAGACGGACGCGCAGACAGTCGCTGGATCGCTGCGCTTCTCGGGGACAGTAACGGCATGGATCCTAGGGTCTCCGCTACGTCGCTTCGCTCCTGCTCCGCCCTAGGATGACGAAGGCATAGTGGTGTAAGGCCAATCGCAGATGTCCGAGATTGGCAGTTGCGAGCAAGGAGCGAAGCGACGCGGCGCAGACCCTAGGATCCATGCCGTGACCTTCGAGCCTGCAGCGCTGAACGGCTAGACAAAACCTCACCATTTCCTGACTTCAGTTATCTTGTCTTGCCGCGTAGGGCAACGATGGCCGCCGCCGTCTCTTCGATCGAGCGGCGGCTGACGTCGATCATCGGCCAGCCATGCCGGGTGCAGATCTGGCGGGCGTAGGCGAGTTCCTCGGAGATCGCGGCGCGGTCGACATAGTCGGTCGGCTCATAGGCGCTGGTGTTGCCGAGGATACGGTTCTGGCGGACCTGCGAGATGCGCTCGGCGGTGGCGATCAGCCCGACGATCAGCGGCCTTTTGGCGTTGACCAGGCTTTCCGGCACCGGCACGCCGAGCACGATGGGGATGTTGGCGGTCTTGATGCCGCGATTGGCCAAATAGATGCTGGTCGGCGTCTTCGAGGTGCGCGAAATGCCGACGAGCACGATGTCGGCATCGTCCATATTGGCCGGCAGCTGGCCGTCATCATGCTCCATGGTGAAGTTGAGCGCGTCGATGCGGCGAAAATATTCGGCGTCGAGGACATGCTGGGCTCCGACGCGGCGGCCGGCCGGCGTGCCGAGATAGGACTGGAACACGGTCAGCACCGGTTCCAGCACTGAGACGCAAGGCAGGCCCATGGCGGCGCAGCGTTCGTCGATGCCGCGGGCGAGCTTCTGGTCGACGACCGTATAGAGGATGATGCCCGGCTCCTCCTCGATGTCCTCGAACACTTTCGTCACCTGCTTTTCGGTGCGGATGAGCGGGTAGATATGCTCGATGGCGCGCGCATCCTTATATTGCGCCGAGGCCGCGCGGCCGGCCGCCAGCAGCGTTTCACCGGTGGCATCGGAAATCAGGTGAAGGTGAAAGAAGCTCTGGGGTTTGTTCACAGGGTTACGTTCCAAGCTGTGGGCCGATGTGGATAAGGTCGGCCGGAAAGATCGGCCGGTTCGGGGCGACTGTATCAGATGCCAGTTTGTCCACAATTCGATGCGCTGTCGGCTTCGTCGGGCGCCTGGGGACAAGTCCGGGGACGGGCTTTTTTGACTCGGCCTTACCCACAGGCCCATTTTCTTTGCGCGGGCGGCAACGCATTGACTCCACTCGGAAATTTCCAACTGTCCCCAAAGTCCTCCTATCCGGCAGAAGAAGCACGCGACAATATGCTGGCTGGCCTTTTCCGGGGCAAAGCGGGACAGGAGACAACCACCGATACCAACAGACTCTTAGAATCATAAGATTCCTAGAAATAGAATACTTAATTATAGAGAAGCCTGGAGAGGCGGAGGATTTGACTCTTTGACTGGGCCTGGAAGAGATTATGAGAGCTCGCTGCCGACCGCCCTTCAGCCGCCGATTTCCAACATTCGCGATTGCTTGCAGGTCACCATGCTTTCGTCATCCCAGGGCGGAGCGAACGCGAAGCGGAGCGCAGACCCTGGGATCCATGCCGTGACATCAATCGAAGAATGCAGCGGCGCAGAACTAAAGCTGCTCTGTCCGCCGGCATCGAGGTTCTGCACTGCCACGGCGCTCCGATGTCACGGCATGGATCCCGGGGTCTGCGCCGCGTCGCTTCGCTCCTTGCTTCGCCCTAGGATGACGAAGGTCACTACACCGGAAAAGCGAGCGCTGAATGCCTGAAAACCGGATCATGCTGGACGTGTTGAAGGGCAAGACTGTGTCTCCGCCGCCGCTCTGGATGATGCGCCAGGCCGGCCGCTATCTGCCGGAATATCGGGAAACACGCAGGCGGGCCGGGTCGTTCCTCGATCTTTGCTACGATCCCGATCTTGCCGTGGAGGTGACGCTGCAGCCGATCGAGCGCTTCGGCTTCGATGCATCGATCCTGTTTTCCGATATCCTTGTCGTGCCGCATGCGCTGGGCCGCGATGTGCGCTTCGAGGAGGGACGCGGGCCGCTGTTGACGCCGATCTCTGCGGAGGAGATTAGGGCTCTCGACGGCGAAACGTTTCACGTGAATCTCGAACCGGTCTATGAGATGGTCAGACGGCTGCGGGCAAAACTGCCTGACGAAACGACGCTGATCGGCTTCTGCGGCGCGCCGTGGACGGTGGCGACCTATATGATCGCCGGCCACGGCACCTCAGACCAGGCGCCGGCGCGGCTCTTCGCCTATCGCGAGCCGGCGGCTTTCTTGCAGCTGCTGAACGTACTTGTCGATCACTCGGCCGCCTATCTGATCCGCCAGATCGAAGCCGGCGCCGATGTGGTGCAGATCTTCGACTCGTGGTCCGGCGTGCTCGACGAAGTTTCGTTCGAGGCCTTCTGCGTCAGGCCGGTAGCCGAGATCGTAAGGCAGGTGCGGGCCGTGCACCCCGACATTCCGATCATCGGTTTTCCCAAGGGCGCCGGCGCCCACTACCAGCGCTATCGCCAGCAAACCGGCGTGATGGGGCTGGGGCTCGACTGGACCGTGCCGCTGACGACAGCAAAGGAATTGCAGCGCGGTGGCGCCGTACAGGGCAATCTCGATCCGTTGCGGCTGGTGGCTGGCGGCAAGGCGCTTACCGACGGCGTCGAGGCGATCCTGAAGGCACTGGGCGATGGGCCGCTGATCTTCAATCTCGGCCACGGCATCACGCCGGAGACGCCGATCGCGCATGTCGAGGCGATGGTGAAACTGGTGCGGGCACGTCGATGACCGACACGAATACGACCGGGAGCGCAGGTAACAGCGGGGCGGGCGCGATGCGTCGAGCAGCGATCGCCATCGTCATCTTCCTCGTCCTGGCCGGACTTCTGTTCCTATTCGGACCGGATGATTTCTATCCCTGGGCAAAAGCAATCCATGTCATCGCCGTCATTTCCTGGATGGCGGGCATGCTCTATCTGCCGCGGCTGCTGGTCTATCATGCCGATGCTGAGAAAGGCTCCGTCCAGTCAGAAACCTTCAAGGTGATGGAGCGCCGGCTGCTGCGCGGCATCATCAATCCGGCCATGATCATCACCTGGGTGCTCGGCCTCTGGCTGGCCTGGAAAGGCTTCGGTTTTCAGGGCGGCTGGCTGCATGCCAAGATCGCCGCGGTGCTCGGGCTCTCCGCCGTTCATGGCTATCTGGCCGGCGCGGTCCGCAAATTCGCCGAGGATCGCAACGAAAAGCCCGCGAAGCACTGGCGGATCGTCAACGAGCTCCCCACATTGCTGATGATCGTCATCGTCGTGCTGGTTATCGTGAAGCCGTTTTGACGCTTCGTGCGGCCGCAAAGGCCAGGGCAATCGATCTGTCCAATTCGTGCTAAAGGGCGCCAGTTGTCGAAGTCGGCGCCGCCCCTCATCGCCCTGCCGGGCACTTCTCCCCGTATAGAGACGGGGAGAAGGGACTGTCGACAACCTTGGCGGACATTCTGCAACGCTGGTAATTGGCGAAACCATCAATGAGAGCCTGTCCAGTTGATAGATGGGTAACACTTTGAACCGGATACATGGGTTACAGTTTTCCCCCTGTAGTGTCCGCTGCAGCGCCAAGCGGTTTGGTTGGCGCGGCGCTGCGGCGGACAAGCTTCATGCGCCTGGTGTCGAGGATGCCGAGCGGATGGGCATGGAAGCTGAGCGCCCATTGACCATCCTCGGTTTCGGTGGCGGCGACGGCTTCGCCGGCCAGCGTCTTGGAAACGTAGACGAAGCCACCGTTCCACCTGATCTCGCCATTGTGGCGCACGCTGCGCACCGCCGCCTCGGCCGGATAGTCGGGCTCGGGCGGTGTCGCGGGCATAGCGCGCGGCGAGGAGCGGTAATGCTGCGCCGGGGTGTCCATGGCCAGCGCCTCATGCGGACGCTCCTCATTGTAGCTATGCCGGAAGGCCTCGAA